>CAZHCG010000038.1:6870-33066 GCA_964530995.1 uncultured Myxococcales bacterium | reverse complement strand
GGTCAAGGACTACATTCGCTGGGAGGAGCTGGTGATCTCTCCTCTGCCCTGGCAGCGGGAGTGGAGCGAGCACAAGCGCCGGACGTGGGTGCGGGTCAACGTGCGCGAGATGGAGGAGGGTTTCGCCGGCGAGCGGCGCAGGGAGGGTCGGCCGGCCAGGGGCGTGCCCGCGCTGTACGCGCTGGACCCGCGGGACCGTCCGAGCAAGCCGCGGGAGAGCAGAGGCGGGGTGCCGCGGGTGCTGGGCTCCGACCCCGAGCTGCATGCAGTACCTGTCGATCCGCTACACCGATCGCCTGACCGAGGCGGGTATCTTGCCTTCGGTCGGCAGCGTGGGAGACTCCTACGACAACGCCCTGGCCGAGACCATCAACGGCCTCTACAAGACCGAGGTCATCCGGAAGGATGGACCCTGGAGGGGCATCGACCCCGTGGAATACGCAACCCTGGAGTGGGTGGACTGGTTCAACAACAGGAGGCTCCTCGGGCCGATCGGAAACATTCCACCCGCCGAGTACGAGAAGATGTATTATGACCAAATCGAGACACCAGCCGCGGTGGCTGGACTCAACCCGTCAACTAATCGAGTCTCCGGAGAACCCGGGGCGGTTCATTCTACATGCCCTTTCTGTGTGGGTGGTGCTTCACAGCGAGGGCATTTATTTTTGATGCTCAGGTCAAAAAATCGGTTCCCTGTATCGCCTGGCGATCACAAACGGGTCGGTTGAAAATGGCGAAAGGCTAGATTGAGGACTCGCGCACACGATGAAGCTCGTTTTCGTCAACATCATGCAGGAGCTCCAGCGCTTCGACTCCACGGCGTACATCACCCAGCCGCCGGTGCCCTTGGGCCTGCTCGCCGGGCTCACGCCGCCCGGCATCGAAACGTACCTCGTCGACGAGCAGACCGAATCCGTCGCCTTCCACGGCGACGCCTTCGCCTTCTCGGTCACCACCCAGAACGCCCGGGCGGTGTACGCCCACGCCGACGCCCTCCGCGCGGCGGGGAAGATCGTCATCCTCGGCGGAATACACCCCACGGTGCTGCCCGACGAGGCGGCGCGGCACGCCGACGCCGTCGTTACAGGGGAGGCCGAAGGGGTCTGGCCCGGGCTGTGCGACGACCTGCGCGCGGGGCGACTCGGCGAGCGCTACGCCGGCGCGCCCACCCCCGCCGCCGCGATGCGGCCCGTGGACTACCGCTTCTTTGGCCGTCGCCCTTACCTCACCCCGGCCTCACTCTTCGCCACGCGGGGGTGCACGGAGCGTTGCGAGTTCTGCGTGAGCTCGAGCGTGATGGGGCCCTACCGGACGAAGCCCCTCGACGTGCTCGAGCGCGAGATCGATCAGCTGGCGACGCTGCGCCCCGAGGCGTTTCTCCAGTTCACCGACGACAACCTGCTCGCCCACAGAGGGTATCGGCGCGAACTTTTGGGCCTACTCCAGCGCAAGGGCCGGCGCTTCGTGACGATGATCACGGTGGAGCAGCTTTGCGACCCGGCGCTCGTCGAGGCGATGGCGGCGGCGGGCTGTCTCGGCGTCGCCGTGGGCGTGGAGTCGCTCTCCGACGAGAACTGCCGGGCGGTGGGCAAGTACAAGAACGTCGCGCAGCCCTTCGCCGACGCGGTGCGGCGAGCGAACGCCCTCGGCGTACAGACGGGCGCCCTCGTCATGGTCGGCCTGCCGCGGGATACCCCCGCCGGCCTCGACGCCATGCTGGGCGAGCTCTCCGAGATCCCGTGCGCGGCCTTCGACGTGCGCGTCATGCGGGCCTACCCGAGCGCGCCGCTCTACGACCGGATGCTCGCCGCGGGCGAGGTGTTACCCGAGTGGTGGCTCTCCCCCGAGGATCCCGGCGGCTTCAACGCCCTGCTCCCCAGCTGCCTCGGCGTGTACTCCTCACACCCTGCCTTCGCGCCGGGGGAGCTGCAGCGCTGCGCTCTGCGGCTCGCGGCCGAGCTCAACGCCATGCGCCTTGAGCCCGTCGCCCGCATCGTGAAGGTAGGCCTGCGGGCGCGCAGCCCGGGCTTCGCGGCGACGACGCTCTTCGTACGCCGCAGCCTCGCGCGGCAGGCGCGGATCCTGTCGCGGAGCCTCGACGACAAGGGGAACGACGCGGTCGGGTGAGCCTCAGGACTCCGGGTGGCAGCTGCGGCAGGTCGTGGAGAAATGGGGACAGTGATTTACCGGGGAGGAACCGGGACCGGGTTTGTCCCGAGCTCAAGGTGACATGGTCTGTCAGCGCGATCCTCAAGTCTGTCAGTGCGATCCTCAAGGTAGGCTGAACCGAGTCCCCGCTTTTGAACAATTGAAGACCGTCCCCGCTTTTTGCGCTTTTTGGGTCCCCGGTCGAAACCAGCCCCATGATCGACGCGGCGGTCATCCCCGCCAGCGCGGGCTCTTGATCGGCCAGCTCGTCGTAATCGCCCGGGTCCAGAACGCCGCGCCGTTCGAGCAGTCGGATCACTCGTCGAGCGGTTGTCTCGACGATGGTCTTGACGTCCTCATCTTCGAGCGGCGGCGCGGCGTGGAAGACGTTGGACCGACTGAACACGCCGTCGAGAGCGAGCGTGTGGAGGTGGAGATTAAGATTTAGCGCCGAGCCGAAGCGCTGGGCGAACGTGACGCTCCCTCCTCGGCACTCGGCAAGACCCAGCTCCCGTCCGCGCTTGCGGTACCACCCCTGAACGACTCGCAGGAAGGTTCGGAGCACCGCCGAGAGCAGCTTGGAGTCGTAGGCCAGACGGTACCGGATTCTCACAAAACCATTCGCGAGCACGCCACACTTCACGTAGTCCCGCAGCTCCCGCTCCACGTGCCACGGCAGGCCGAAGTCCGCCGTCTGGGTCCCCTCCAGAAACGTCTCCAGATGCTCCACGAGCGCGCGGTGCAGCACCTCCCGCTCCGGCTCGCGCCGCCGGTAGACGAACTCCGCTCCCTGGGAATCGATCTCCATCGATCCCCTCTTCGACCGCTCGGCCCGATCTGTTGCCAAAAAATCGCCAGGTGAGGCTCAGTCTTCCCGCGTGGCCGCGCTCGAGAGGCGACTCGGCGAAACGGGCGCCAGGACCACTTTCCCGCGCTCGATCCGGAAGGCGAGACCCTGCTTTTGATAATTCGCGGACGCTAAGACAGCCACAGGCAGGGAACGAGCGCCGACAGCAGGTCGAGCAACGTCGACGAGCAGAACCGCGAGCCTCGGCCAGGCGAGCGGCAGTCGCATGATCCGGGCTCCTTTTCACCGTCAGCCCCGGCATCCATCCCGCCGGAATCGGTGTCGGAGTCAGAATCAGAGTCGGCGTCGGCGTCCGTGTCGGCGTCGGCGTCCGTGTCGACGTCGGAATCGGTGTCCGTGTCGACATCGGCGTCGGCGCTCGGACACTCGATCGGGTGCTCGTCCAACGGGTCGCCGTCGGTGTCCACCAAACCGGCTTGACCGCAGTAGTATCCGGCCGCCGAACCCTCGCTTTCGTCCAGCCACCCGCAGATCGTGCCCTGCTGCGCGCAATCGTAGACCGTCAGCCCGGCGTCGGCTCCGCAGGTAACGCGCACGGTTCCGTCGCAGCAGCCTTCGGGCCCCAGCCCGAAGGAGCAGTAGTCTTCCATGCATCCCTCGGGCGTGCAGATGCGGTCCGGATCGCAGGCACAGTCGGCGCAGTTGATGCAGTTCTCGCCGTCGCTCGAATCGCAGACGCCGTCGGGGCAGTCGGCGATCTCCACACATCCGCCGCATTGGTAGGAGCAGAGCGTGGCGCAGAGGCTGTCCCAGTGTTCCTCGCAGCAGTAGGAGTCCCGCTGGCATACACAGGACTCGCAGGCGCAGCCCCCGCAGCCGGCGGTGGTCGAGATCGCGCACCCGGGCCCGGACAGGCACGAGCCCTGGATACAGACCCCGGCGTCGCAGTCGCCGCAGCTGCCGCCGCAGCCGTCGTCGCCGCACTCGGCGCCCTCGCAGGCGGGGACACAGGCCGAGTCGCCGACGCACTCGCCGTTGAAGCACGCGCCGGCGTCGCAGTCGCCGCAGCTGCCGCCGCAGCCGTCGTCGCCGCACTCCGCTCCCTCGCAGGCGGGGACGCAGCACTGGTACTGGTGCTCGACCGCGTCGTCCGCGCAGGCGCAATCCTCGCTGCAGTTGCCGTAGTACTCCCCGGCGTCCGGATCGCAAAAATCGTCTCCGCAGTCGGTCAGCGGGCCGCAACCGCCACAGCTCTCGTGGCAGATCTGCGCGCAACCGGTATCCCAGGCGCCCTCGTCCGCGCAGCACCAGGGCAGCGTGAGGCAGACGCACGCCTCGCAGCGGCACCCCGGGCAGCCGGGTTGGTCACTCGGATCGCATCCAAGGCCCGTGGCACAAAGACCATCGACACAGACGCCCGTGTCGCAGTCGCCGCAGCTTCCCAGACAGCCGTCGTCGCCGCACTCCTTGCCGCCGCAGTCCGGCTCGCAGCACTCGCCCCACAGGCAGACGTCACCGGCCGGGCAGGCGCAGTCCTCCGGGCAGGTGGAGCAGCTTTCGCCGACCGTCCCGTCGCAGAAGTCGTCACCGCAGCTTCCGGTGCAGGCCAGCAGCTGTGGGCACGCCGCGCACAGATCGGCGCAGCAGTCGCCGAAGTCGACGCAGTCTTCGGTGCAGTAGCAGTCGCCGGGCGCGGCGCCGCCGCAGTATCCCTCGCAAGATCCCTCGGCGCCGCAGGTACCGGCGAAGCAGACACCGGTGTCGCATTCACCGCAGCTGCCGCCGCAGCCGTCGTCGCCGCATTCGACGCCATCGCAGTCCGGCTCGCAGACGCACTCGCCCGCGACGCAGACCGCTCCGCTTCCCTGACACTGGCCGCAGACCCCGCCGCAACCGTCCGGCCCGCACTCCCGCTGCCCGCAGTCGGGCAGGCAGCAACTGCCGTCGAACGCGCAGGTCTCGTCCGCCGCGCACGGACAGTCGCCGGGGCAGTTCAGGCAACTCTCGCCTTCTCCCGGCACGCACTCGTCATTCCCGCAGCTCGGCGGACAGGGCTCGAGCTGCGGGCAGACCTCGCACAGATCCGGGCAGCAATCCCGCCGCTCCAGGCAGCCGACGTCGCAGAAGCAGGTCCCGTCGGAGGGACCGCCGCAGCGGCCGGCGCAGCTGGGAAAGACGCACAGCCCGTCCTCGCAGCGCTGGTGCGGCTGCTGGCAGACGCCGCAGGAGCCGTCGCACGCCTCGCACTCCTCCTTGCACAGAGCAGCACACTCGGCGTCCCACGCTTCCGTGCAGCAGCTCGGCCGCACCTCGCAGACGCACTCCTCGCAGCCGCAACCGCCGCAACCGGGCAGCTCGCTGGCGAGGCAGCCCCCCTGCGTCGGCTCGTCGACGCAGACGCCGGTCTCGCTGCAGATTTGGTACTCCTCGCAGCTACCGCAGCTGCCTCCGCAGCCGTCGTCGCCGCACTCGCGACCCTCGCAGCCGCACTCCACGCAGCCTCCGTCGAGGCAAGTGCCGGCGTCGCCGCATTCGCAGTCCGCGGGACACGTCTCGCAGCTCTCGCCGGCGTTCCACTCGCAGTATGCGTTCCCGCAGTCCGCGGTGGAAACTCCGCCGCATTCTGCGAGGCAGAGGTAGACGCAGTCCGCGTCCCAGCTCTCGTTGCCGCAGTCCGGATCGAGGTCGACCACGCACTGCTCGCAGGCGCAACCGTCGCAGCCGGGCAGCTGGGAGGTGGTGGTCCCGTCGCTGGCGGTCGCGGACACGCAGGTGAACTCTGCGCTACAGACCTCGCCCGGCGGACACTCGCCGCAGCTGCCTCCGCAGCCGTCGTCGCCGCACATCCGCTCGTCGCAGGCGGGCAGGCATTCGCAGGCGCCGTCCACGCAGATGTCGAGCTCGCCGGCGCACTCGCCGCAGCTGCCTCCGCAGCCGTCGTCGCCGCATTCCCGGCCGTCGCAGTCCGGCGTGCAGATGCAGGTCCCGGCCTCGCAGACATCGCCGGGCGCCGGACACTCGCCGCAGCTGCCGCCGCAGCCGTCGTCGCCGCACTCCTTGCCGTCGCAGTCGACCGTGCAGCAGGCGTCCGTCGCGTCGCAGACCTGGCCCAAAGCGCAGCAGTCGCCGCCGCAAACCAGATCGGTGCACAGGCAGCTGCCGTCCACGTCGCAGATCGAATTCGGCCCGCAACTGCCGCAGCTGCCGCCGCAGCCGTCTGGCCCGCACTCCCGGCCCGCGCAGATCGGCTGACAGCAGGCATCGGCGGCGTCGCAGACCATTCCCGCGTCGCAGCACTCGGAGCCGCACTCCACGTGAGGTGCGAGGCACTCGCAAACGCCGCTCGTCTCTTCGCACGAGTAGTTTCCGGTGCAACTGCCGCAGCTGCCGCCGCAGCCGTCTGGCCCGCACTCCCGGCCCGCGCAGTCCGGCGTGCAGCACTGGCCGTCGGTGTCGCAGCTTTCGCCCGCGCCGCACTCGCCGCAGACGACCAGCCCGATCTCGGGAAAGTGCAGCGCCGGATCGGGCGGCGGGTCCTGCCGCTCGGTGCCGCAGGCGAGGCCGGTGCAGTCGTCCACGAACGGGCACAGCGGACTGTCACCGCATGCTTCGCAAACGTCGGGGCAGCAGGGGATATTGGGCTCCTCGCGCAGCTGCTCCTGGGCGAACGGCAGCAGCGGGCACTCGGGCGAGCACGAGCAGGCGAAGACGTCGCGCTCCATGAACGACGGGTCTGTCGCGCTGTAGGTTCTCAGCTGAGCCGTGCCGCAATGTCCCTCGCAGCTGTCGTCCTCGTGCACGCAGATCCAGCGGCTGTCCTCGGCGTGGACGATGTTGGTGGCGCGGGCGCGGACGCGTTTCATACCCTCCTCGGGGCAGGGGCACCACCCTCCGCAGCCGTCCGGCCCGACCTCGGGGGCCACCGCGACCGCGTCGGGCTGCCAGAACTCGCCGGCCCAGAAATAGGTGGTCAGATCTCCGTAGACGTCGCACCGGGGCTGGCACTCGGCGTCGCAGAAAGAAACCGGCCCGTAGTAGTCGCGGGCGTGCTCGGAGCCGAGCGCGGCGATGTCCTCGCCGGTCAGCGCGCCGCGGTACACGGCAACATCATCGACCGTTCCGGACAATGGATCGACGCCTCCCGCGCGCGCCCCGACCAGCGTGCTCGCGTCCTCGAAGACCTCGTCGTCCGTGCCGGTCCCGCCGCTGGCAGCTCCGTCGACCAGCAGCTGCACCGCACCGGACTCGTCGCGGACGAACCCCAGCTGGTGCCAGCCGCCGTCGTCGAGGGCGGCGCCGCTGGTGGCGGCGATGCTCGCGGCGTTCTTCTCGTAGACCAGCTCACCGCTCGCGTCGATGAGCAGCGCGAAGCTCCCCTGGGAAATCACCGTGCCCGCGGAAGAGGTGGCGATCCAGATCGAGGCCGAGTGCCGTTGTGCCGGGTCGGTGGTCGACAGCAGCGCTTGTTCGAAATCGAGGCGGTCGTCCGTACCGTCGAGCGTCGCGGCGAGCCCGAAGCGGCCTTCCGACGACTTGTCCTCCGTGTCGTTTGACACCAGCTTCGCATCGGTCGGCTCGTCCGCCGAGTCCCACAGCGCGGTCGCGTCGACCAGGGTCGGCTCCTCGAGCTTGAGCAGACCGACCGCGTTGGCCGCGCGGTACTCGCAGACGTCGGGGCAACACTGGAAGTCGGTGGTGTCCCCGTCCGGCTCGGCATCCGGGTCCAGGCTGGCGCAGTGCTCTCCGCAGTAGCAGTCCGCGCCGATCGCGTCGTTGAGCTTCCAGGAGCCCTCCGGGACCGGATCCGTGTCGAAGCGCGTGCAGCTCGTCACCGTGCTCTTGCAGCGCGCGATGCTCTGCGAGCTGACACAGGTTTCGCCCGTGCCGCACTCGCCGCAGCTGCCGCCGCAGCCGTCGTCGCCGCACTCGCGGCCGATGCAAGAGGCCAGCCGGCAAGAGCCGTCGACGCAGCAGCGATCGCCCGCGCAGCTGCAGTCCTCCGGGCAGTTGCCGCAGTTCTCGCGTCCCACCTGTGCGTCCCAGTCGATCCAATCGTTGATCCACCAGCCGAAGTCGTTGTTCTCCCAGGCCCACTCGCAGTAGCCGTTGCCGCAGGTCGCGGTCTCGCCGCCGCCGCACTCGGCCTGGCAGAGCCAGGCGCAATAGGCGTTCCACTTGTCGGTGCAGCACTCCGGCGCCAGGTGGCACACGCAGCTTTCGCAGTTGCAGCCGTCGCAGCCGGGCTGCTCGGAGACCGACGCCCCGTCGCTCGCGCCGTCTGCGACGCAGATGCGGCGCTCTCCGCCCATGCTCTGGTCGTAGTACGGCTCGCAGACCGAGCCCGCGCCGCACTGGCCGCACGATCCGCCGCAACCGTCGTCGCCGCAGAGCACCAGCGGGCCGCAGCTCGGCTGGCAGACGCACTGTCCCTCTACACAGGCGTCCTGCGGACCGGAGCACTGGCCGCACGATCCGCCGCAGCCGTCGTCACCGCATTCTTTCCCGCCGCAGTCGGGCTGGCAGATGCAGACGCCCCGGATCTCGAGCTGCTCGCCGTCGCCGTAGGGAACGACGATGTCCTCACAGCCGTGCTGAGGGGCGCAGGTGCCGCAGCTGCCGCCGCAGTGGTCGTCGCCGCAATGCCGGTAGGTGTACAGCGCCTGCTCCTCCCCGCTGAGACCGGCCTCGGCCCCGTGGACGAAGACGTTCCAGTTGACGCACGACGGGGAGCAGCCGCACACCGGGTAGGGCCGCCCCGTATCCGGGTCGATCTCGGTCGAGCTCCCGCAGAAGCCACCGTAGAAATCGTCGGGATCGTCGTTGATGTAGGGGCACTCGCAAACGCCGCCGCAGCCGTCCGACGTGACGCCGCAGTAGAGCCCCAGGTCCTGGGGCGGATCGCCGTGGTAGACGTGTGTCTCGCATGTCGCCGACGGTGTGCAGTTGCACATCGGGAAGTCGATGTGGCCGGAGGTCGGGTTGAAACGCACCATGGTGTCCGGGCACTGCTCGCACAGATCCGGACAGCACGGCGGCTCGTCCCACAGCCCGCAGTTGTCGGCGCAGCTGCACACGCCGTCCTCGGCGGACCCGCCGAGCGGCCCGATATGAGGATCGCCGCAACGCTCGACCTCGCTCCAGGGCTCGTCGCCGCCGGCCCACGGCACGTAGGGCTCCGCGCAGCTCATGCAGTAGCCGTCCACGCAGCTGCCGGCTCCGTCGGCACACATGCCGATCATGCTTCCCAGGCCGCAGCCGTCGCCGCCGCATTCGCGGCGCGTTCCCCGCCGTTGCTCGTCCGGCCAGAGGGGATGCGGATCGACGAAGTCGGGAGTGCAGTGGTCCTCGACGCACACCCCGGACAGACCGTCGGGCCCGGGCTCGCAGTGGAGGCCGTCGCCGCACTCGGGATCGCACTCGAGAATCAGTCGCCGGTGGTCGGGGTCCTCGGTCGCGGCGTCGGTGCAGGCGTAGCTCTCCTCCTGGTCGCTCCAGCCGCACTGCGCGCCTCCGCCCCAATACTCTCCGTACTGGTTGCAGTCCAGGCAGTACAGACGGTCGGACAGGCAGCGGTACACCCGCCCGGATCCGCCGCAACCGGAGGACGGCAGGCCGTATTCGTGGTAGTGCAGCGGACACCGGTCGTCGATCTGCTTCCACCAGAAGACCCCGCACTCGTAGGGGAAGGTGTAGCCGTGGCTGGCCGGCAGATCGAACGGCACCAGCTCGCCGTCCTCGCAGGTCTGGTTCGGCGCGGGCTGGCGGCGTACCCAGTGCCAGTGGTCCACGTCGTAGGCCGGTGTCGGGCCGTACTCACACACCTGCTGGTAGAGCCAGCCCGGATCGTCGGCGTAGCCGTCCTCGCTCGCCTCCCAGCCGTTGAAGCGCCCGCAGATCCGGTCTCCCTCTCCGCACTCGGGCACGGCGGCGCCGTCCACGCAGACGTGGTCGGGGGGCAGCTCGGTCTCCTGCCAGTGGTACCGCGACAGCATCTGTCCCTCGGGGCGGCCCCAGGTGCACACCCAGCGAGTCGGCTGCCCGTTCGAGCCGGTGGCGCACCGGGCCTCGCCCGGCTCACAGATGCGCGGCAGGGGCTCGCCGAGCCACAGCGCGTGGCGCAGCGGCCAGAAGACCTTGAGCGGGACCGGGATCTCGCAGATATCCAGCGGCAGTATTGGAGACAGCGAGGTATTTTCGTTGCAGAACTGGATGCGCCAGTCGGTCTGCGTGCGCAGCGCGGTCCATTCCTCCGAGCCTTCGGTCCGTCCCTCGAGCGTGAGCTTGACCGTCACCTTTGGCGTGGGGACCGACAGCGTATGCCAGGCGGCGTAGACCATCTCGCCTTCCTGGTCGGTCACCACGCCTTCGATCTCGTCGCCGTCGTAGCTGCAGATCGGCGGAGCGATCGCGTTGAGCACCGCGGCGGCGAGTTCGCCGAGCACCGCCTTGCCCACGGTCTTGATCATTCCGGCCACGTTGGCCTTGAAGGCGTCCTGCAAGAGATCGGTTCCCAGGGTTTTGTACTTCCAGACATAGTGAGTGATGAAATACGTGATCGCCCTGAGATCGAGATTATCGGATCCGTCGTCCGCCGTGCGGTAGAGCATCAGCGGCTCGTTGTTCTCGGCCTGCTCCTTCAGCTCGAGGAACGCCCCGTTCACCTCGGCGGCGGTGACGTCGAAATGATCGTAGATTATCCCCAAATCGACGAGATCCTGTTCATCGACGTAATCGGTGAAGTTCTCACCCACCAGCAGGTACATTTCCCAGATCACGTTCCACGACGGCTCGATCCAGACCTCGGTGGCCACCACGTCGACGAGCGGCCGCCCCTCTCCGTCCAGGGGAAGAATCGTCTCCACGTAGCCGAAGCCCGCCGCGGCCAGATCGCGGATCTTGTTGGCCTCCTCGCACGCCTCGAGCTGCGTGTAGCAGGACCCGCAATTGTTGCAGCCGTCATCCGTCGGGTTGCAGTTCCAATCACAGCCATAGCAGTCGCCGCAATCCGCGTTCTGAACGGACAAGGTGTAGGTCAGGTCAGCCTGCTGCCCCTCCATCAGCTGCATGTACCTGGGGCTGAGATCCATCATCGCCGACTCGCGCTCGTCGAATGTCGACCAGCAGCGCTCCGGTGGGATGTCGTCCTCCCAGTCCGCGATCGGGTCGGCGGTGGGTGTGCAATCGCTCAGGCTGATCCCGTGCAGGCTCACTTGCCCCGGCGACGCCTGGGAGCTGGCGCGGAAGCGCACGATCGTCTCGTCGGGCTGACCGTCCTGCTCGCCGACCCAGATCGTGCTGGCTCGTCCCTCCTCGTCGGTGGTGAGCTCGGTGAGCCGACCGACGCCGCCCACGAAGAAGCCCTGAGTGGCTTCCAGCCGCACCGCGGCGTTCGGCTCCGGCTCGCCGTCGGCGCTCTGGTAGGCCTCCACTGACAGGGCGATCGCGTCATGCCAGCATCCGGTCTCCGCAGGCTCCACGAAACGGACGAGGACCTCGGACGCGCTCCCCGAGCTGCTCGCGGTCGCCACGATCGCCGCCAGGCTGGAGGCGAGCAAGACCGAAAAGACACGTCTCGAGATCCCCAGCTCCGCCCCTGGTTGCATTGCTGTGCTCCAATCGAGTTGTAAAAATATGGTTTGTCTACCAAATGGTACTGTGTGTTTGCTGCTTGTGTCAAAGCGGTTATCGTATCTTTTTTTCACAGGTGTAGCCGCCCGACGACTATCTATATACATTTTTCACTTACATCCAGTGGTGCTGCGCTGAAAAACCCAATGATTTCCTGATCGTTTCGATTCCGTGAACTGGTATCCATATTGCTAGAGCCGGGGGCGTCCATTCCGGCCTCCTCCGTGCGGCCGGGGCGGAGCGCGGCGCAGGCGGGGCGCCGGACGCGGATACGCAAGGAAAAACGGACGAGCGAGCAGGGAAAGCGCAGATGAAAGTCGATCTTCACGTACACACGATCTACTCCAACCGGCCGCCGGCCTTCATGCTCAAGGCGGTCGATACCGGCGAGTGCTACACCTCGCCCAAGACGGTCTACGATCTCGCCCGCTCCAGGGGGATGGAGCTGGTCACGATCTCCGACCACGACACGATCGAGGGCGCGCTCGAGATCGCGCACCTTCCCGGGACCTTCATCTCCGAGGAGATAACCGCGGTCTTCCCCGACGACGGCGTCGACGTGCACGTGCTGGCGCTCGATATCGACGAGGAGCAGCACCGCGAGCTCCAGCGGCTGCGGGGCAACATCCACGAGCTGGCCGCCTACATGCGGGCAGAGCGGATCCTGCACAGCGCGGCGCACCCGCTCTCGACGGAGAAGAAGCAGCTGCGCCCCGAGCACGTCCAGCAGCTGATTCTGCTGTTCAAGCACCTCGAGGGGCGCAACGGGACGCGGGATCGGATCGGAGGCCTGGCGCTGCAGCGCCTGCTGGACAACCTGACCGCCGGGCACATCGAGCGCTGGGCCGAGCTGCACGGCATCGAGCCCGTCGACCCCTCGCCGAAGCGCTTCCTGACCGCCGGATCCGACGACCACGGGCGGCTCAACATCGCGCGCGCCTTCACCGATTTCGACGTGGCCCGCCCCGAGGTGAGCGCGATGCGCGAGGCGTTCCAGGCCGGGCGCTTCGAGATGGGCGGCGACTGGGGCACCTCCCAGACCCTGGCGCACAACATCTACAGCGTCACGCTCCAGTACTTCCAGCGCACCGCCAGCCAGTCGGCGTTCAGCGGAATCCTCGACGACGACGAGGAGGAGGAGGAGGAGGAGGAGGAGCAGAGCCCCGAGGAGATGGAGCGCGAGCGCATCCTGGCCGGCGAGGTGGGCTGCGCCGCGGGACGCCGGCAGCAGATCGCCGAGGTGCTCCAGGGAGCGGCGGCCTCCCAGCCCGATTTCGAGCCGCTCGACGCGATCGACAACAGCCACACCGACAAGGCCCAGGAGCAGATCGGCAGGCTGGGCCGCCGGATCGTCAACGACCTGTTCAAGCGCTACGTGGGCGGCCTGATCGACGCGGTCAAGCGCATCGATCTGGAGAACGCGTTCGACCACGTGCCGGGCGTGATGACCGCCGGCTCGGTGATCATGCCCTACCTGTTCGGCTATCGCTACCTGGTGCGCGATCGGGACGACGCCGAGCGGCTGGTCGCCGAGCTGGGCTTCGGCTACTCGTCCGACGTGCGGCCCAGGGTGGCGGTCTTCAACGACTGCGGCCACGACATCAACGGGGTCAACATCGGGCTGCGCAAGCTGCTTTCCGAGATGCGAAAGCGGGGCTGCGAGATCGAGATGGGCATCTGCGGAACGCCCTACCACGACTGGGACGACGACCCGCTGGAGAAGTCGGGCGGAGTGCGCAGCTTCGAGCCGATCGGCGAGTTCGAGCTGCCCGGCTACGGCGGCGAGATGCGAATGGGGATTCCCTCGCTGGTGGACGTGATGAGCTACTTAGCCGATCAGAACGTCTCGGTGGTCCAGCTCTCCACGCCCGGACCGCTGGGCGCGGTGGGTCTGCTGGCGGCCAAGCTGATGGGGATCAAGTGCGTCGGCTACTACCACACCGAGGTCCCGCGCTTCGCCGAGGAGATCACCGGCGACGAGACGGTCACCGAGATCGTGCGGCAGTGGACCGCGTTGTTCTACCGGCAGGTCGACGCGGTTGGAGTGCCCTCGCGCGCCGCGGCCGAGAGCGTGCGCAGCTACGGAGTGCCCGACGAGCGGATCAGGATCATCCCGCGCGGGGCCGAGCTGGGCCGGTTCGACTCGGAAAAGCGCGATCCGCGCATCTGGAGCCGCCTGGGGATGAACGGAGCGAGCAAGGTGCTCTACGTCGGTCGCGTCTCGCGGGAGAAGGGGATCGACGTGCTGGTCGACGCCTTCCGGCGGGTGCGCCGAAAACGCCGCGACGCGGAGCTGGCGATCGTGGGAGACGGGCCGTTTCTCGAGGAGCTGCGCCGCGACAACGAAGGCGACGGAGTCTCGTTCCTCGGTTACCGGCGCGGCGAGGAGCTGGCCGGGCTCTACGCCTCGGCCGACGTCTTCGCCTTCCCCTCCGAGCACGACACCTGGGGCAACGCCGTGATCGAGGCCCACGCCTCCGGGCTGCCGGCGGTGGTGGTCGATCGCGGGGGTCCGGCCGAGCAGATCACCGACGGCGTGGACGGGCTGGTGACGCCGGTCGGCGACGCCGAGTCGATCGCCGAGGCGATCGAGAGGCTGCTCGAAAATCCCGAGCTGCGGCGCAGGATGGGTCGCGCCGGACGCCGGCGCGCCGGGGCTCTGAGCTTCGAGGCCGCGGCGGAGGCCGGCTGGCGCTTCTACATGGATGTGTGGGGACGAGAGCCGCGCGGCGCGACGCGCGCCGAGACCTCACGTCGCTTCGCCGGCGGCCTGGCCCGCGCGGCTGCGGCGGTGATGGCTCCCCGCCTCGACTGACGATCCGGCGGGGCCGGGCGGCGGCGGTTGGTAGTGCGCAGATTCCTCTACATCACTCCCTATTTCCCTCCGCAAAGCAGGGTTGGAGCGCTGCGACCGCTCAAGTTCGCGCGCCACCTGCCCGACTGCGGTTGGGCGCCGCTGGCGCTCTGCGATCTGCGCCCCTCCGACGCGATGGATCGCGAGCTGGAGCGCGCCGTGCCCGACTCGACGCGCGTGGTGCGCGACTACGGTCCCCGGGCGCGCGAGACCGAGCGGCGCTATTTGGCCGGCGAGCTGCCCGCTCCGTTTCGGAAGAAAAGCAGGAAGAGGCGGATCGGCGCGCAACCGCTGTTGCCGCGCGCGCTGACTCCGCCGCCCGAGTGGCTGCCGCTGGGAAGGCACTCGGCGGACATGCCGCACGCCCTGCGCGCGGCGCGCGGGTTGCTGCGCGAGGGCGGGCTGGAGGCGGTGGTGGTCAACTCCGACCCGTACGCCTCGCTGCTGGTCGGGCTGAAGGTGGCGCGCGAGTTCGATCTGCCCCTGATCTCCGATCTGCGCGATCCCTGGGCGCCCTGCGCCTTGCGCAGGCCGAGGCGGCCGGCCTTGCAGCGCCGGCTGGTCGATCGCTGGGAGCGGCGCGTGGTCGAGGGCTCGGCGCGCGTGGTGCTCAACACGGCCACCGCGCTGGAGGACTACCGCGGGCACTACCCCGATCTGCCCGCCGAGCGCTTCACCTTCATCCGCAACCACGGGGATCGCGAGCTGATCTCGCTGGGCGAGTTCGCCGAGCGCCGGGAGTTCACGCTGCTGTTCCTCGGCCGCTTCAGGAGGTTCGTCGAGGGCGGACAGCTGCTGCGCGCGCTGGCCGAGCTGCGGCGGCGCGGGCTGGACGGGGGGCGGATCAAGCTGGTCGTCTCGGGCGGCTTTCCCCGCGACGCCGAGGAGCTGGCCGAGCAACTGGGCGTGGGCGAGATGATCGAGGACCACCCGTTCGTGCCCTACCGCCAGGTGGGCTCCTTCATGCGCTCGGCCGACCTGCTGGTCTCGCTCAGCCACCAGACCGACCAGCGCATTCCGGCCAAGACCTACGACTACCTGGTCTCCTCGCGGCCGATGCTGATGATCGCCGACAACCCGGAGATCGAGCGGATCGCAAGGAGCGTGCCGGGAGTCGCGGTCTGCCCGCTGGACGACGCCGCGGCCGCGGCCGACGCGGTGCAGGCCGCGATCGAGAGAGGCCGGCGCCGCGAGGTCGACCGCGACGCGTCCGGCTTCGACAGCGCCACCGCCGCCCGGAGCCTGGCCCGGATCCTGGACGAGGTCACTGCCTGAAAAGCGCCCGCCGGTCCCCGACGCGCCGCGCCGACCGCCGGCTCGATTCGATTGGCGGCCGTGTTGCGGTTGTCGCGGATCGCGCGGGTCGTTCTTCGAGGCGCCTACTGGAGCGTCAGGGTCAGGGTCACGTCCGTTGCGGTGGTGTTGGCGGCGGCGGCCCAGAGGGTGCTTCCGCTCGGCCAGGCTCCCAGCTGGACGGTGGTCGTGCCTCCTTCGTAGCCGTCGTAGAGCAGCTCGGATCCGTCCGGGCCTCGGAAGCCGACTCTCAGCTCGCAGCCGGCGGGGTCGCTCGCCTCTGCGATCAGCGCCAGGTCGTCGACCTGATCGTGCGAGCGGGCGAAGGCGATGCCTCCCTGGGCAGGCACGGTCAGCTCGAGCCCCTGGCCCTCCTCCATCACCAGCGAGGCCGGCACCGACACGTCGATCTCGTCGAATCCCATCCAGGCCTGCGGAATAGAGCTGTCGTTCAACGCGATCGCTCCGGCCAGGTCGCCGAGCACGGTCGCCAGGTCCAGCGGCGGATCCAGCTCGCCGAGCAGGCCGTCGAGCGAGGTGACGCCGTGGGCCTCGTCGCTGACCAGGTCGTAGACGAAGCCGCCGCCGAACCGCTCCCAGAGGTAGTCGCCGAACAGCAACAGCACTCCGTAGTTGTAGTCCGGCCCGGCGGACATCAGCGGATCCTTGTGGACGTCGTTCAGCCAGCTCGAGACCCAGGCCTCGTCGGCTCCGAAGCCGGTCAGCACCATCGCCAGCTCGCTCATCGCCTCGTTGAGCCAGGCCTCCTCGCCCGGGTCGTGACCCCAGTGCACCAGGTGCTGGAACTCGTGGGACTGGACCGAGAGCGAGTAGTCGCTGTCGGCCGAGTGATCCGCCGTGTTGATGTGCAGCGTCTCGTGGCGGTTGGAGTTCCACTTGTCGAGCTGGTCGTCCACCTTGAAGTAGCCGTCGAAGGAGTAGCCGGCGTAGCCCTCCATCTCGTAGAGCAGCAGGTAGACGCGGGGATCGCCGTCGAACTCGTCGGGCGGAGCGCCGAACAGGCCGGTCACCAGCTCGAAGATCCCGGCCCCGCCGCTGAGCGGGGTCTGCTCGTCCCAGCCCGCGATCAGACCGTCCACAACCTCCTGGTCCACCGAGACCCCCCAGGCGTCGTCCGCGACCACCACCACCACGTTCTGCCCCTCGCCGCGAATCTTGGTGCAGATCTGGCGGTCGGAGGGCGGCATCTCGTTCAGATCCCAGATCCACCAGCGATCCTCCTCGGCGCAGTCGAGCTCGGTGTCGGCGTCGGTGTCGGCGTCGGTGTCGGCGTCGGTGTCGGCATCGACGTCGCCGTCCGCGGAGCCGCCGCCTCCCCCGTCGTCGCAGGCGGCCGCCGGGGCCAGGAGCAGCAGCAGTCTCGTCGCGAGCCGGATCCTCGCGCTAGTCATCATGTCCTCCCTTTTTTGTCAGTCCGATGCGGTAGATCCTGCCGCAGCGCGGACACTCGGCCTCGATTTGTTCGCGTTCGTTCCACAGATCGGACCGCTCCCTCGCGGAGAGCGCCTCCAGCGAGCCTCTCAGCATCTCCTCGTCGCAGCGGCACTCGTAGAACAGCACCACCTCCTCCAGCCTGCGCAGCCGGCCGGCCTCCAGCTCGGCGTCGATCCGCTCCAGCAGCTCGGCGTCCTCCAGCCCGGCCAGATCCTCGATGCTCCCTCGCGGCAGCGCCTGGAGCAGTGCTCCGGGGCCGCGGTCAGGCTGCGCGATCCGGGTCGGAATCTGCGCCGAGCTTCGAAAGTACTCCTCCACGGCTCGCACCGGGTCGGCGTCGGGCGGATCGTAGAGGCTCTGCTCGGGCTCGCGGCCCGGACGCTGGCGTTGCACGACCGCGGCGGCCCCCCGCTTCTCGGCGCGGCGAGCCCTGCCGCAGATCATGCCCTCCGGCTCCACCGCGACGAACAGCCCGGCCTCCGAGCCCGGCATGCTCAGCGTCCAGCCCCACGACTCGCGCTCGGCCAGCGAGAGGGCGGCCAGCCCGGCGGCGGCCAGCGCGCGGTCGAGCGGCTCGGCGAAGGCGTCCTTTGTGGGCGCTATCCCGAAGCGCCGCTGGTAGAGGTCGCGCGAGACGAGCGCCTCTGTGAAATCGCCGCGCACGACCAGCGCCCCGCGCTCTTCCCACAGGTGGCGGCCGTACAGCGAAAGGTGCAGCTTCTCGTCCATGCCTCCTCCCGGAAAGCGGGTGCATCGATCTTTGCTTGCACTATGATACTCAGAGAATCGTGACAAGCCCCGCGAGCCAGGTGGGGCCAGGTGCGAGGAGGTGAAGGAGATGGTGGAGGAACCCGGCCTGCGCGGCAGCGACTGCCTGTTGATAGTCGACGTGCAGAAGGATTTCTGCCCGGGCGGCGCCCTGGGCGTGGAGGACGGCGACGCGGTGGCCCCGGCGCTCGATCGCTGGATCGACGCCGCCGAGGAGGCGGGAGCCATGATCGCGGCCTCGCGCGACTGGCACCCGCGTCATCACGTCAGCTTCGAGGAGCGGGGCGGTCCCTGGCCGCCGCACTGCGTGCAGGACACGCCCGGCGCCGAGCTGCACCCGCGGCTGCGCCTGCCCGACGACGCGGAGATCGTCTCCAAGGGCACCAACCAGAACCGCGACGCCTACTCCGCGTTCGACGGCACGAACCTGGCCGAGAAGCTGCGCGACGCCGGAGTCGAGCGCGTCGTGATCGGAGGGCTGACGCTCGACTACTGCGTCAAGCAGACCGCCCTGGACGCGCGCGAGGACGGCTTCGAGACGCTGCTGATCGCCGGGGCGACGCGGCCGGTGGAGGCCCGGCCCGGAGACGGGCGGCGCGCGATCGAGGAGATGAAGGAGGCCGGCGTGGAGGTGCTGGATAAATGAGCGGGGCGCCGTCGATGTCTCCCGGCTCGGCCTGCAGCGCGCTGCTGGCCGATCTCTACGAGCTGACGATGGTCCAGTCCTACTGGGCCGAGCGGATGAACGAGCCGGCGGTCTTCGAGCTGTTCTTCCGCTCGCTGCCCGAGAGCCGCAACTACCTGGTCGCCTGCGGCCTCGACTCCCTGCTCGAGCACCTGGAGCGCCTGCGCTTCGAAGAGGACGACCTCAACTACCTGGGTAGCCTGGGGCAGTTCCGGCCGGAGTTCCTCGACTGGCTGGCCGATCTGCGCTTCGGCGGCGACGTGCACGCCGTCCCCGAGGGCACGGTGGTCTTCGCCGGCGAGCCGGTCGTGCAGGTCTCGGCGCCGCTGGTCCAGGCCCAGCTCGTGGAGACACTGGCGCTCAACCAGATCCACTACGCCACGGTGGTCGCCTCCAAGGCGGCGCGGGTCGCAGATGCCGCAGCGGGCCGGACCGTGGTCGACTTCGGGATGCGCCGCGTGCACGGCGTCTCGGCGGCGATGATCGCTTCCCGCTCCGGCTACGTCGCGGGCCTGGGCGGCACCTCCAACGTGCTGTCCGGCAAGCTGGACGGGATCCCGCTGGCCGGCACGATGGCGCACAGCTACGTGCAGACCCACGACGACGAGCTACGCGCCTTCGGCGACTTCGTGCGGCTCTACCCGGAGACCACGCTGCTGGTGGACACCTACGACACGCTGGAAGGAGTAAACAAGGTGCTGGAGCTGGCGCGAGAGATGGGCGAAGAGTTCGGCGTGCGCGCGGTGCGGCTCGACTCGGGCGACATGGAGAGCCTCGCCCCGCGGGTGCGCTCGATGCTGGACGAGGCCGGGCTGCGCCAGGTCAAGATCTTCGCCAGCGGCAACCTCGACGAGTACCGCATCGCGCAAATCGTCCGCTCCGGGGCGCCGATCGACGGCTTCGGGGTGGGCACGCGGCTGGGCACCGCCCACGACGCGCCGTACCTCGACTCGGCCTACAAGCTTGTCGAGTACCGCGGCGAGGGACGGATGAAGCTCGCCGCCGAGAAGTCGACGGTGCCCTGGCGCAAGCAGGTCTTCCGCCGCGAGCGTGGCGGGACCCCGGTCCGAGACGTGGTGGGGCTGGCCGGCGAGGATCTCTCCGGCCGGCCGCTGCTGGAGCAGGTGATGAGCGAGGGGCGCAGGCTGCCCGCCGGAGAATTCGAGATCGAGGCCGCCCGCCGGCGCGCGCGCGAGCAGATCGAGTCGCTGCCCGATCCGTTGCGCCGCCTGGAGCGGGCCGATCCGCCCTACCGGGTAGCCCTCAGCGACAGGCTGGAAGAGGCCAGGGACGAGCTGCACCGCAGGATTACCCGGCCCTGACCCAGCGCCCGCCGAGGACATCGACGGCAACCCGAGGGTCGACGACCCCTCGACCCCCAACAGCGGGATCGGAGATCCGCCCTGGGCCGATATCGGAGCCCTCGAGCTCGTGCGGGATTGATGCCGGGACCAGAGGCCTTCTCGAGACCTTCGTCAATTCACCCCAACGTTGGGGTTCACGCAAGCGGCCGCTTGCGGCTCAGTCGCAGGCGATTCTCCACGGGCCCAGGTCCCACTCCTTGATCAGGCTGGAGAAGCCGGCGATGCTCTCGTCGCCGCAGACCTCGTCGGCGAGGTCCTGCCCGTCCGCGATCTCGTCGACGTACTCCACGTGGAAGACGGCCTTGCCCGCGTCGAGGAACGGCGCGTAGAGACCGCACTCGTCGTAGGTGAAGCACTCCTCGTTGAGCGCCCAGTCGTAGCACGGCTCGAGCTGCTCGATCTGGTCCACGTCGTTCTTCAGCCCCACCGACAGGCCGCGCTCGTGGGCCGCCTCGGCGATGAACGCGTTGTAGTCGAGCTGGTCGTAGCCGTCGAAATCGAAGCCCGGGTCGTTGAGGTAACCGTCCATGTTGTCGGGCTCCACCCCGTCGCAGCCGCGATCGACGGCGTGATCGAGCCGCGCCCGCATCACCTCGCGCACGCCCCCGGAGCGCACGTCGAGCCAGCGCTCGTCCTCCCATCCCTCGAGGGTGTCGCCGATCGCGTCGCTGGGGAAATCGCCGGCGTCGTCGCGCCAGTCCTCCCAGCTGCCGGCCGAGAAGTAGCAGATCACGACCCGCCCGTCGGAGTGCAGCTGCTCGATCTCGGCGTCGGTGACGTTGAAGAGATCGACATCGTACATTTCCACGTCCAGCGAGGTGTCGATCGCTTTGGTCAGCTGCCACTGCCAGCTGGTGCCCTTCTCGATGTGGTGGTCGGGAGACTCCTCGCACTCGCCGTCCCAGTCGCCGAAGTCGTCGCCGCCGTCGTCGTCGTCATCGTCGCCGCCGCAGCCGGCCACCGCGAGACAGACCGATACCAGGGCCGCGATGGCCCGGACACGCAAAGAGGAATCCATTTCTTCTTCCTTTCTGTGCACGAATTTCGCGCGAGAGACTCTGGCTTCCATTTCGAAATCGTTTGGGGAGCACGATACGATTGAAAATCTACCCGCTCGTGTAAAAATGGTCGAGCAAAAAAGAGGAGGTCAAGATGAAAGAGAAGCTGGGAGCGAGCCCGATCCTGTTTCCCATGCCCGCGGTGCTGATCGGCACCTACCGGGACGACGGCGCTGCCAACGCGATGACCGCGGCCTGGGCCGCGGCCTGCTGCGCCAAGCCTCCCTGCCTGGGGGTGGCGGTGCGCGACAGCCGGCTGACCTACGAGACGCTCCGCTCGCGGCGCGCGTTCACCGTCTGCGTGCCTCCGGCCGCGCTGGTCCGCGAGGTCGACTACCTGGGTATCGTCTCGGGCAAGCGCGCGCCGGACAAGCTGGAGCGGGCCGGCCTGGACAGCGAGCGCGGCTCCGAGGTCGACGCTCCGGCGCTGCTCGGCTGCCCGGTGGTGGCGGAGTGCGAGCTGCGCGGCGAGCTGGAGCTGGGCTCGCACACCTGGTTCGCCGGCGAGGTCAAGCAGGTCCAGGTAGACCGCGAGCTGCTCCGCGAGGACGGCACGATCGACGTGCAGCGCCTCGACCCGCTGGGCTACGCCACCTCGGAGCGGCTCTACCGCCGGGTGGGAGAGGCGCTGGGCAGCGCCTACAGCATCGGCCGCGCGCTGGACGAAGACACGAGCGGAGAATAGCGACTCTTCGACGGCAGCTGGGAACAGGTGGCCCAGGGAAACCGTGCACGCTCGCTCGTATCGGGAATCCGACGGTGAGCTCGCTTCTGTCCTCCAGACGCTCCGCTCGTCCAAGACTGACGCACCTCTGCGGTCACTATTTCAGCTCGAGGCGCCTACGAGGGAATGAGACGCCCGCCATCGCCAGCTTCTTCGCTTGGCGGGATCCGCGCTGGATCGATACTGTTCCGGACGACAACCAAACGTAGCCATCGCCATCTCTCGTGATGCCGAGCAAGGCGGCAGCGTTCTCCCCGAGCCATGCCCGCAGCCATTTCGCTTTCTGGATTACGCGGGAAACGTGGTTCGAACTCGCCGGATGGACTTCGACCCAAATCGCCTCTTCGGTCTTGCCGTTGTAATGTCCTATGCCGTAGTCCCATCGCGGGTCGTTTGGGAGAGCCTCGACGAGAGCCGCATCTATATCAACACTTCCCCTGAGTCTACGGGTGTTGCTACAGACAATGCGGTCTCGATCGGCTCGGCTGAGAGCCTGGATACCTGATCGATATGCATCGACCAGCGCAGGGATAGCTCTCACAGCCGCTCGAAATGTCATGATTGGCGCCCCTCCTCGCAGTCCGACCCGTTGACGACACTGGCAACAACTTCGGCGATTCGACCGCTGAACTCACTGAGTCCGCCCCAGCCAGCCTCCAATACATCATCAGACCCGGGATCGAGTTCTGAAATGTCGCGGGTTGTGCCGTCGCGATCGAAGTAATACACTTTCGTTTCCTTTTCGATTACGGATTTCGCCACGCGCTTCATAGGCACCGATTTTCTTACATCGAATATTTCCAGCATCTTGACCGACTTGGCCCGGTGTCGACGAATGGTCCTCAGTGCCCACACGACATCTAGAACATGGGGCGAATGCGTGGAGAGGCACACACGGTAGCCGCGCCAGAGCAACTCCATCACCAGGAGAAGTACAACGGATATGGCAAATGGATGAAGCCCCATCTCCAACTCCTCGATGACGACCCATTTGATGTCGCCCCGACGCTTGATCTTGGCGGCGGGTAAGAGCCAGTACAATCCCAACAGCAGCGGCACGAATTCCCGCTGTCCTGCAGACCAGGCCATGTACGGAATGGCCTTGCTCTCGTCACTTTGTCTCAGGACCAGGCGCTTCTGCGCCCCGTGGCGGTCTACCTCCAGTCCGAAATCGCCGAAGACGTGCCGAGAAAGCAAAGTACGGTATTGCTTCTTCAGGCGGTTGGTTTTTGGGAAAAGCGCGTCGCTCCTGTTGAGCTCTTGCTCCATCAACAAACGAAATGTCTCGCTGAAGTCACGCACGGCAAATGGGTCCTCGCTCCCGAACCCCGTGAACGGCCTGGGCCAACCGTTCGCGAGGGAAAGCACGCGCTGGGCGGGAATATAGAAAACCGAAGCCTTGCGCGATCGGCGGCGCGGCATCGCCAGCTTGCCAGCGTCTTGAGGGTTTCCGTCCATGGCGACTTCGCTGCCGTTTACCCCTTTGCGCCAAAGCTCCCGCATCCCGTCGCCCATGTACACGTCCAGGAAATCGGGGATCGTTCTTTTCCAGTCCATTCCATGCTTCTTCATCTGGTCGTGTACGTAACCGGTGTCCGATACCAACTTCATAAATTGAAGGAATATGCTCTTGCCAGTGGCTTGAGGGCCAACCAGCACCGTCAAGTCGCCGAAAGCGACATCGGCACATTCAATCTGGCCGATGCGTTCAAGCTTCAATGAACGGATATCGTTCATCGCCGTCTCCTTCCACCTGTACCTTGTCGATGCAGACAAGAATAGCACGCCGAATCCGTGATCGAAAGCGAGAGGATCAGTTGTCCGGGTCGTCTCGCTGGGCCAGGATCCCCTCGTGCTCGAGCAGCGCCTCTTTCCAGCCCGGCGGGCCGGACCAGCCGCCCAGCTTGCCCGAGGCCGCGATCACGCGGTGACAGGGCACGAAGATCGGGCAGGGGTTGTGGCGCATCGCCGAGCCGACCGCGAGCGCCTTGCCCCGGTGTCCGGCCAGATCGGCCAGCTCGCCGTAGGTGATCGTCTCGCCCCAGGGCACGGTGGTCAGCGCGCGGTAGACGTCCTGCTGGAAGGGAGTGCAGTAGGAGACGTCGACCGGCGTCTCCAGCTTCTTCTTGTCTCCGTTCAGGTATTTCATCAGCTCGATCGAGGCCTCCATCGCGCGCTCCCGGCCCCAGCAGGCCCAGGCCATGCCCTGGTAGCGAGCCATCCGGTCGGCGATGTCGATGTCGTCGAAGCCGGGCAAGAAGAGCATCGCCACGCCGAACGCGGTCGCTCCCACGCCGAACGCGCCCTCCGGCTCTTTCAGCTCGTAGCCGAAGATGCCGGTGTAGTGCGGCTTGGCCAACGCCCTGCGGATCTGCACCTCGTGAGGTACAAGTTTCATCTCTGAGATCTTCTCGGGCCTGGGAAACATCTCGAACATCGTCGCCTCCTCGATTTGCCGGTCCCGCCCCTCCGGCGGGCTCCACATACTGTATCGACCGCAAGGCCCGATCGGTTGCAAAAAAAATGATCTTTTTTGACCGGGCCGGTCTTACCCGGCGAAAAGCGTCCTTAACTTTTTCGTTCTGGCGGCTTACAATTCTGGAAGACAAACCGAACGGAGCTTTTTCGATGAAGATCATCTGCATGATCGCTGTGCTCGGCTGCGCGGTTCTCTGCTCCTGCTCGGACGGGAGCTCGCCGGCCGGGATCGACGACGGGGGCTCCGGAGACGCGGACGGCGACGGAGACGCGGACGGCGACGGAGACGCGGACGGCGACGGAGACTCCGATTCCGACTCGGACAGCGACAGCGGTTCGGAGACGGACGTTCCCGAGTGCGGCGACGGCGTGACCGAGGGCGACGAGGTCTGCGACGACGGCAATCAGCTCTCGGGCGACGGCTGCAACTCGAGCTGCACGATGAACGACCAGTGGGACCTCGTGGCCAACGCGCTGACCGAGGGGGATCAGCGCCGGCCCGCGCTGGCCTGCGGGGAGGACGGCGCGGTGCTGGCGTTCTCCGACTGGGGCGAGGGCGACGCGTCCGGCGCGGCGGTGATGGTGCGTCTCTTCGGCGCGGACGGCATGCCGCTGGAGAACGCCCACGGCGGCGACGAGGAGTTCCCGGCCAACACCGAAATCTTTGGCCACCAGCACCAGCCGCGCGTCGCCCGGTTGCCGGACGGCGGCTTCTTCGCGGCCTGGACCTGCGCCAGCGGCGCGGTCGAGACCGGAAACGACGTGCGCGGCCGCCTCTTCGCCGCAAACGGCGACTCCGCGATGACCGACTTCGCGCTGAGCTCGGTCGAGCAGGGCGAGCAGGCGACCCCGGCGCTCGCCGCGGCGGACGACGGCACGCTGCTGGCGGTCTGGGCCGACGACAGCGCCGGCGGCGCGGACACGTCGGGCTTCGGAATCGAGGGCCGGCTGTTCGACGCCGACGGCGAGCCGCTGTTCAACGCCCAGACGCTCGACGACGGCGAGTTCCAGATCAACCAGGTAACGGCAGGCAACCAGATTCAGCCCGACGTGGCCTGGATCGGCGATCGCTTCCTGGTTGTCTGGGCCGACGCCTCGGGCACTCTCGACAGCGACGGCTACGGGATCGTCGGCACCGCGCTCGATTCCGAGGCGTTCTTCGTCGGACCCGAGTCAGACACGCTGATCAACACCACCACCGCCGGGTTGCAGGCCACGCCGCGCGTTGCGCACCAGCCCGGGCTGGGCGCGGTGGTGGTCTGGACCGACGACAGCCGCAGCGACGACAGCTCCCACTACGGAGTCCGCGCGCGTCTCGTCAACGGGGACTGCGGCGGCCGCCACAACGCGATCGGCGACTCGACGGACGACTTCCAGGTCAACACCGTGATCGACGGCGGCCAGCAGGCGCCGGTCGTGGCCGCGCTGGCGGGCGGAGAGCTGACCTTCGTCTGGCAGGACCAAAGCGGCGAGGACGGCTCCGGCTCGGGCGTGCGCGCGCGGCAGCTCGCGGCCGACGGAGAGCCGATCGCCTCCCAGCTCGCGCCCGAAGGCGACGACTTCCAGCTGGACACCACCTTCCTCGGCGACCAGATCACTCCGGCCGTCTGCGCGACCGGAGGCTGGTTCCTGGCCGCCTGGGAGGACCAGAGCGAGACCGCTCCCGACGAGTCGGGCGCGGCGGTCCGCTATCGACTGCTGCCGGGATTCTGATTCCGGTCCAAGGGCGCGAAGGCGCCGACGGAGGGGACGAACCGATGAAGAGATCGACAATCGCGGCGCTCGTGCTGCTGCTCGGCTGCGGCCAGGGCGGAACTCCGTCCGATATCGGCGACGGCGGCACGGACGCCGACTCCGACGCGGATTCGGATGCGGATGCGGACGGCGATTCCGACGCGGATGCGGACGCGGACACGGACGGCGATTCCGACGC
>CAZHCG010000038.1:0-6770 GCA_964530995.1 uncultured Myxococcales bacterium | reverse complement strand
CGGACGGCGATTCCGACGCGGATGCGGACGCGGACACGGACGGCGATTCCGACGCCGACAGCGACGCCGACAGCGACACCGATTCGAGCACGGATACCGATTCCGGCACGGACACCGGTCCGGAGTGCCTCGACAACTCCACTTGCCAGGAGGACAGTCACTGCGTCGACGGCGAGTGCGTTGCGTGGGACCCCGGCTCGTACGACATGGACTGCACCCAGCTTGCGATCGCCGGCCTGTTCCAGCCCTCGATCCAGTGCGAGTGGACCGGCCCGGCCGAAGGCGACCCGTACCCCAACCACACCCGGGTGCTCAGCGCCCCGGTGGTGGTCGATTTCGATTTCGACGACGACGACTCGACGGTCGATCCCTCGATAATCTTTACTTCCTACGACGGCGACGACGGTTCTTCGGGCTACTACGAGGGTGCCTTTGGCGTGATCCGCGTGATCGACGGCCAGAGCTGCGAGCCGCAGTACAACGTGGGCACGCAGCTCAACGGCTGCAACTCGCCGGCGGTCGGCGACCTCGACCTGGACGGGCGTCCCGAGATCGTCGCCCATACCGGCGTCGGCGGGCTGGCGACCTACGCCTACAGCCCCGGCGACGACTCTTTCCAGCCTCATTGCTCGGGTACGCTCACCTTCGGTGAAGAATCCTCGGGCTGGTCGGCACCCTCGATCTACGACCTCGATTCGGACGGCAGCCCCGAGATCATGACCGGCGGGGTGACCTACGACGCGAGCTGCAACGTTCTCGACCAGTCGCTGGGCCTGGTCGGCCACATGTACTCCGGCGCCGGCTACCCGGTCGTCGCCGATCTCGACGGCGAGCTGGACACCTACGGCCTGCCCAGCGTGGAGCTGCCCACCGGCTCGGAGCTGTACCGCTTCGACAGCCCCAGCTCGAGCTGGCAGCAGGTCTGGGGCGGCTCCGAGTGGCAGGGCTACATCGCGGTGGCCGACTTCGGCACCTTCACCGACGACCCGGCCGAGGACGACCGGCTCACGGCCGACGGGATCGCCGAGATCGTGACGGTGCGCGCGCCCAACGTGCGGATCACGACGATCGACGGCCGGCTGATCTACGGACCGGTCGCTATGCCCTCGGGCCAGGGCGGGGGTCCTCCCACGGTGGGCGACTTCGACGGCGACGGTCTGCCCGAGGTCTCCTGCTCCGGTTCGGATTCGATCGCGGTCTTCGACATGGACTGCACCGGGCTGCCGGACATGGTGACCTGCTCGTCGCTGTCCACCGACGGCGTCCTCTGGTGGCAGCCCTCGCAGGACCACTCCTCGAACCGCACCGGCTCGTCGCTGTTCGATTTCGAAGGCGACGGCGCTGTCGAGGTAATCTACGCCGACGAGGTCTTCACCCGCGTCTACGACGGACAGACCGGCGCGGTGCTGTTCAGCCAATGGCACTCCTCGTGCACCTGGAACGAGTACCCGATCGTGGCCGACGTCGACGGCGACTTCGGCGCCGAGCTGGTCGTGCCTTCCAACTCCAATTGCAGCATCACGCCGACCACGGCCGGCGGTCTCTCCTACCCGACCGGCCCCAACGGCTATCCGATGGATCCCCTCTTCAGGGGGCTGCCCTGCGAGGACGGCGGCGACTGCCCGAGCGGGGTCTGCGACGCCGGCTACTGCCGCTGCGACACGGACGACGATTGCGGCGGCACCGGCTCGGGATTCGTCTGCGCCGCGTCTCCGAGCGACACGCCGGGCGAGGGCGACACCTGCCGCGCCGAGTGGCGAGAGGCCTACGACGGGATTCGCGTCTACGCCGACGTGCTCGATCGCTGGGTCGCCTCGCGCACGATCTGGAGCCAGCACGCCTACTCGGTGACCCACGTCGAAGAGGACGGCACGGTCGTGCCGACCGACGAGTGGGAGCAGAACTGGCTCGACGACGAGATGAACAACTTCCGCCAGAACGTCCAGGGCGAGGCGGACGCCACCTCCTCGCCAGACGCCACCTCGGGTGAAGGGGTCTTCGCCGAGTGCACCGACCAGGGAGACGCGGTGCTGTCCGCCAACGTCTGCAACCGCGGAACTCAGCCGCTGGGAGCCGGAGTGCCGGTCGCCTTCTACCAGATCGGCGTCGAGCCGGACAACCTGATCGGGGTCGTCGAGACCGAGGCGATCATCGCGCCCGGCGACTGCGAGACCGTCGGCTACGAATGGGACGCCCCGCCCGACGTCTCGGCGGCGGTCGACGTGATCGTGGTCGCCGACGACGACGGCTCGGGCAACGGCCTCAACTCCGAGTGCGTGGAGGGAAACAACACCTGCACGATCCCCGAGGTGGGCTGCCTGAACATACCCGAGTGACTTCGGTTCAGGGCCGAAGACAGCTCGGGGCGGAGTCTTCGGGCCTGAGCGAATCGGTGGGGTGCGTTGCTGTGCGGCGTCAAAACCGGTACACGGGAGGGCCATGGAGAACGAACCCTCCGGCGGGGAGGTCATCGAGGGGACGGTGGAGCGCGTCGTCTTCCGCAATCCCCAAAACGGTTACACCGTGGTCCGCCTCGCGGTCGACGGCTCCCCGCTGCTCGACACGGTGGTGGGCAGCTACCAGGAGCTCTCGGTGGGAGAGAGGGTGCGCTTCACGGGCCTCTGGACCGTTGACAAGCGTCACGGCCGACAGTTCAAGGCCGAGACGTGCCTGCCGATCACACCCAGCACGGTGATCGGGATAGAGAAGTTCCTCGGCTCGGGGCTGATTCACGGCGTGGGACCGGTGATGGCCGGGCGCGTGGTGGAGCGCTTCGGCGCCGAGTCGCTGGACGTGATCGAAAAGGAGCCGCAGCGTCTGGCGACGGTGCCGGGCATCGGTCCGGTGCGCGCCCGGTCGATCCAGAAGGCGATGGTCGAGAAGCGCGCGGTCAAGGAGGTGATGGTCTTCCTCGAGTCGGCCGGGGTCTCCCCGACGTTCGCCCACCGCGTCTACCAGCGCTACGGCGCGGACGCGATTCGCGTGGTCAGCGAGAACCCTTATCGCCTGGCCGCCGACGTGCGGGGGATCGGCTTTTCGAGCGCGGACAGGATCGCGGCGCACCTTGGGGTGGAGCCGGACTCTCCGCATCGCGCCGAGGCGGGCCTGATCCACGTGCTGGACGAGATGTCGAGCGAGGGCCACGTCTACGCTACCGCTGCCCAGCTGATGCCGCGCGCCGCAGAGCTGCTCGGAATCGAAATAGTCGATTTGGAAAGCGCTCTCGATCGCCTGGTGCTGATGGGCGGCCTGCGGCGGGAGGGCCGCGGCGAGGAGGCCCGGGTCTACCTTCCCGGTCTGCACGCCGCCGAGCGCTCCGCGGCGCGTTCGCTGTCCAGGCTTTTGGTCACTCCAGCCAGGAAGCTGCCGGTGGACGCCGCCGGAGCGATTCGGAGGGCCGAGCGGCTCTCCGGGATCGAGCTGGCGGCGGAGCAGCGCCGGGCTTTTCACGCGCTGGGGCGGGCAAAGGTGATGGTGCTGACCGGCGGACCGGGCACCGGCAAGACCACCCTGCTCGAGGGCCTGGCCGCCTCGCTGGCCGACCTGGATCTCTCGGTCGCGCTGGCGGCGCCCACCGGCAGGGCGGCGCGCCGCATGAGCGAGAGCACCGGCCGCGACGCTCGCACGATTCACCGCCTGTTGGAGTTCACCCCGCGCACGGGCAGCTTCGAGCGCGGGCTGCGGCGGCCGCTGGACGAAGACGTCGTGATCATCGACGAGGTCTCGATGGTCGACATCGATTTGCTGTCCGCGTTGCTCGAGGCGTTGCGTCCGGAGGCGCGCCTGATCCTGGTCGGAGATCCGAACCAGCTGCCCTCGGTGGGACCCGGCGCGGTGCTGGCCGACCTGATCGCTCTCGAGCGAGAGGCGGGCGACCGGCTGGCGGTGGTGCGGCTCAACGAGATTTTCCGCCAGGCCCGGGCGAGCCTGATCGTGACCGGCGCTCACGAGATCCTGTCGGGACGCGAGCCCCGCACCGGCGATCGTGGAGAGCGGGCCGACCTGTTCATGATCGAGCGCGACGAGCCCGCGGAATGCCTGGAGGTGATTCGCCACCTGGTCTCCTCGAGGATTCCCGCGCGCTTTCGCTTCGATCCGATCGTCGACGTCCAGGTGCTGACTCCGATGCACAAGGGATTGCTGGGAGCGGCGAGCCTCAACGCCGAGCTTCGGGATCTGCTCAACCCGTCCGGGCAGGAGGTGGGACGCGGGGAGACGCGTTTTCGAGTCGGCGACAAGGTGATGCAGGTGCGTAACAACTACGACCTTGAGGTCTTCAACGGCGACGTGGGACGGATCACGGCCGCCGGGGAATCGGAGCCGGGCGGCTGGGTGGAGGTCTTATTCCCGGAGCGGACCGTGCGCTACCCCGCGGCCGAGCTCGGCCAGATCGCGCTTTCGTACGCCTGCTCGATTCACAAGTCCCAGGGCAGCGAGTACCCGGCGGTCGTGATCCCGCTGCACACCCAGCATTTCGTGATGCTGCAGCGAACGTTGCTCTACACCGCGGTCACCCGCGGGCGGCGCCTGGTGGTGATCGTCGGATCGCGACGCGCTTTGAGAATCGCGGTGGGCAGCGACTCGCGCGCGAGGAGGAACTCGGCCTTGACCGAGCGAGCCGCCGCGGAGCTCAGCCGGCCTGCTCCTTGCGATCCTGGATGATCTCGCCCAGCCACGCGCCCAGCACGCCCAGCCCGAAGCCGGGGACGATTCCGATCGCCAGGACGAGCCAGGACAGGCCGGTTTCAAAAACGAAGTAGTGCAGCAGAAAACCGCCGGCCTGGCCGACGATCGATCCGAAGCCGGCCTCCAGCACGGTCTTCCCGTCGGAGACGAAACCGACGATGATCCCGCAGATGATGAAGAGCAGCGCGGGCAGCAGCCAGTAGAGCGAGGCGTTGATCATCGGATTCAGCGCCTCCCTGGCCTTGCTGACCACCGCGGCCTTGGCCGCCGCCTTCTTCTCCGCCTCGACGGTGTCGATGTTGTCGTACGGATCCATCCCCTCCTCGAGGTCGGCGTTGACTCTCGCCAGCACGGCCGCGTCGCTCGGAGAGACAGCGAACTCCACCAGCGTGCCGCCGGCCAGCGTGCCGGCCAGGTAGGTCACGAAGAAGAAGACGGCGCCGCCGAAGATCCAGTGCACGTAGAAGCTGCGCGGCGCGGCCACGGTGCCGCCGCAACTCCGGCACTGGTCGGCCGAGTTGGGGTTCTTCGCTCCACAAGAGTAGCAGGTCCAGGCCATGGTCGCCTCCCGCATCGCGCCCCGCAGGGCGGTTTTTCACTGCCGAGCCGAGAGGTCGAGTATGCGGTCTTTACCTGGATGGTTCAAGAGAGATTCGCAGCCGGCGTCATTCGCAGCTCGACCCGCTCTGCCACCAGAAGCCGTCCACCAGCCAGCCGCCGGGGCCGACCGGCATGCAGAGGTACTGCGGCGTCCACAGATCCTTGCTGCTGATGTCGATCGTGCGCTCCAGGGTTCCGTCGACGAAGATTTTCACCTCGTCCATCTCGCAATCCCCAAAATCATAGCAGTCGTACGAGTAGATCTTGGCCCGGTAGTAGCCGGAATCGGCCTCCGAATCCGAGATCTCGATCCAGTTGGGATCCGCATTTCCGTAGTCGTCTCCCGAGATCGAGGCCGAGCCGTAGACGCCCCAGTCGCAGACCTTGGGATCGTCCCATTCCTCGCATTCATCGTTTATCGGGTCGTACCAGATGACGTACATGTCGTCGTTGAACCAGTTGTCCTTGTGGATCTCGACGCGCAAGGTGGGCAGCACGGTCGCGCAGTCCTCGGGGCAGCTCGAAGAGTCCTCGCCGTCGTCGCAGACCCCGTTGCCGCACCAGACCGTGCCGGTGTCGGTATCGGTGTCGCTATCGGTATCCGCGTCGACGTCTATGTCCATGTCGGAGTCAGTGTCGGTGTCGGCGTCGGTGTCGACATCCGTGTCGGTATCGGTGTCGGCGTCGCTGTCGCTGTCAATGTCCGTGTCCGTGTCTGCGTCGCTGTCGGCATCCGGCCCGGTTTCGGAGCCGGTGTCCCAGGTCTCCGATTCAGAGTCGGAGTCGCTCCCGCCGTCGAGATCGCCGTCCGGGTCGTCTCCCCCGGCGCCCCGGAGCGAGGCCTCGGCGCAGCCGACGAGCAGCAGCAGCGGGAGCACCGCCGCGGCCCTGCTCCGGAGAGATTCGATCGAGCTGTTCTCCGCGTGTCCCATCATTCCATCATTCGCAGCTCGAGCTGCCCGTCCACCAGAAGCTGCTGACCAGCCAGCCGGTGGGGCCTACGGGCATGCAGAGGTACTGCGGCGTCCACAGATCCCTGCTGCTGATGTCGATCGTGCGCTCCAGCGTGCCATCGACGAAGATTTTCACCTCGTCCATCTCGCAATCCCCAAAATCATAGCAGTCGTACGAGTAGATCTTGGCCCGGTAGTAGCCGGAATCGGCCTCCGAATCCGAGATCTCGATCCAGTTGGGATCCGCATTTCCGTAGTCGTCTCCCGAGATCGAGGCCGAGCCGTAGACGCCCCAGTCGCAGACCTTGGGATCGTCCCATTCCTCGCATTCATCGTTTATCGGGTCGTACCAGATGACGTACATGTCGTCGTTGAACCAGTTGTCCTTGTGGATCTCGACGCGCAGGGTGGGCAGCACGATCTTGCAGTCTTCGTAGCAGGAGGCCTCGGTCTCCCCGCAGTTGCAGATTCCGTCGCCGCAGTGGGCTCCGCAGTCGGCCTCGCAGTTGCAGGTGTCCTCGCCGGTGGAGC
>CAZHCG010000037.1:0-33634 GCA_964530995.1 uncultured Myxococcales bacterium | reverse complement strand
GCGCCCAGGGGCGAGGCCGACCTGCCCGCGCCCAGGGGCGAGGCCGACCTGCCCGGACCGAAGAACGGCGCGATGCTGGGGCGCGTGGCCACCAAGCAAAAGACGATCCACGGTCTCCCCTCGCCTCTGAGGCCACAGGAAGCGGTACGTTCGAGCTCGAAAGACAAGCGGACCGAACAGGAGGAGCCGCTCGCGCTCGACCCGGATCTGCTCGAGGAGATCCCTTCCGAGGAGGAGGAGGAGCCGCTCGCCCCGGAACCGGATCTCTCCGGAGAGCCGGAGCCGCTTGCGCTCGACCCGGGTCTGCTCGAAGAGATCCCCTCCGAAGAGGAGGAGCCGCAGGTGGCCGGCCCCGCCGCTCATGGGGTGGAAAGCTCCTTCGGTGATCTCGGCCTCGAAGAGCCGGTCGCTCGAGAGCCGGAAAGGCCGCCCGCGCCTCAGCCTCCGCCCGCGCCGCAGGATGCTTCGGTCTCCCATCTCGACGAGGTGGGCGGCGAGGAAGGCCCACCCGTCGATCAAGAGGGCGAGGCTTTCTCGGTGTCGATGGTCTCCGGCGCCGCTCCGGCTCTGCTGCTCGACGTCACCCCGCGGGCGCTGGGCGTGGCCACGGCCGGCGGGTACTGCGACACGATCATCGAGCGCAACGCCTCGATTCCGATGGAGCAGTCGCGCCTGTTCACCACCTCTACCGACAACCAGACCGAGGTCGCGATCGACATCTACCAGGGCGAGTCCCGGCGCGTGGAGGCCAACGCCAAGCTGGGCACCGTGCACTTGAGCGGCATCCGACCCGCACCACGCGGGGAGATCAAGGTCGAGGTCGCCTTCGAGATAAACACCGACGGGATCCTGGGCGTCTCGGCCCGCAACAAGGAGACCGGCGAGGCGCAGACCACCCGCATCCAGCTCACCGGCGGAATGAGCGAGGAACGCGTCGAGAAGCTGGTCGAGAAGTACTCCTCCTCGCAAGGTTGAAGATGGCTGACCGCGATCCCGGCTTCGACTCCTACGTTCTGAAGATCCACGAGGTGCTCGACCGCCTCGACTACTACCGCCTGCTGGGAGTGAAAAAGAGCGCGAACAACATGGAGATCAAGCGCTCTTTTCTCGCGATCGCCGCCAAGTTCCACCCGGATCGCAACCGCGGCGCGGGGCAGGAGGTTCGCGCCGCCATCTACGAGATCTTCAAGCGCCTCAACGAGGGCTACCGCGTGCTGACAAACCACGAGAAGCGCAAGCGCTACGACGCCGGGTTGAGCGAGGGCAAGCTGCGCCTCGAACGCGAGGACCGGCGCGCCTCCGGCCCCAAGACGCCGCAAGACACGATCAAGTCCCGCGAGGCGCGCCAGTTCTACCGCCAGGCGTCCGAGGAGCTGGCCGGAGGCAACCTGATGCAGGCCGGGCTGCACATCAAGGTGGCCCGCAGCCGCGAGCCGGGCAACGAGGCGATCGAGGCGTTGTGGCAAAAAATCTCCGCGGCCAAGAAAAGCAAGAAAAAGAAATAGCCCCGCTCGCTCTCGATAGCTATTCCTTGTTTTCGGCGCCGAGGTGGTCGCGGATCCGCTCGGCGATCGCCGGGCCGACGCCGGGCACGGCGAGCAGGTCCTCGAGAAGGGCATCGCGCACTCCCCGCGGCGAGCCGCAGGCCGCGATCAGCTCTTTTTTCAGCTTGGGACCCACGCCGGGAACGTCGTCGAGCTTCGATCGGACGGTGCGCCGCGCTCGCGTCTTGCGCTGGTAGGTGTTGGCCAGCCGGTGGGCCTCGTCGCGGGCCGCGGCCAGCAGGAGCAAGGGCGACGTGCCGGAGCGCAGCGGAATCGGGTTCTTGCGCCCGGGCAGAAAGACGCGATCGCTCTTGGTCGACTCGTCGTCGCGGCGGGCCTTGGCCAACGCCACCACGGGCTGCGCCGCGAACCCCAGCTCCTCGAGCGCGGCCACGGCACGGTCGAGCTGTCCGCGCCCTCCGTCAACCACCAGCAGATCCGGAGCTCGCCACTTCTCCGTGTCCTGTGCGGCGCGGCGAAAGCGGCGGCTCAGCACCTCGGCGATCGCCGCGTAGTCGTCACCGGCCGCGGCGCTGCGAATCCGGTAGCGGCGGCCCTCTCCGCGCGCCACGGCGCCGTCGACGACCGTTCCGATCGCTCCGACTGCGTCCCGACCGCCGAGATGGGCGATGTCGACGCACTCGATGCGGCGCGGCGAATCCGGCAGGCGCAACCTGCGCTGCAGGGCGGCCAGCCGCTCTTCCAGGGCGCGCTGCTCGCCGAAACCGGCCTCGAAGGCCTGCCTGGCGTTCAGCTCCGCCAACCTCGCCTGGTCGCGGCGCGGACCCCGCCGCGGATAAATCAGGCGCACCGCCTTGCCTCCGCGCTGCTCCGACAGGATCTCCGCCACCGCCGAGGAGGCGGGCAGCTCGCAGGGCACGACCACCTCGTCGGGAATCGCCGCCTTGCCGACGGTGTGTCGCTGCAAGAGGAACGAGGCGACCAGATCCTCGTCGGGCGCCTCCTGCCGCGAGAAGGAGTAGTCTCTCCTGCCGGCCAGGCGCCCGGAGCGGACTTCCAGCACGACCAGCTGGACCAGGTCGCCCTGGCGGTGCAGGCCGACCACGTCCTGGTCCACGTCCCGCACCTCGGTGACGCGCTGGGGAGCCAGCGTGCGCTCCACGGCGCTGATCTGGTCGCGGTGGACCGCGGCCCGCTCGTACTCCATCGCGGCGGCCTCGCACTGCATGCGCCGCTCCAGCTCGCGAAGCAGATCGTCGCGCCTGCCCTCGAGAAAGAGGCGCACGTACTCCACCTGGCGCATGTACTCCTCGCGGCTCACCTCGAAGACGCAGGGCGCCAGGCAGCGATGAATCTGGTGCTGGACGCACGGCCTGACCCGGTTGGAGAAATTGCGATCGCGGCAGGAGCGCAGCTTGAAATGACGGTTGACGAGCTTGAGGGTCTCGCGCGCCGCCGAGGCAGAGGGAAACGGTCCGAAGTAGGCGGCGCCGTCGCTCCTGGGTCTCCGCACCAGCTCCAGCCGCGGCCACTTCGCGGTTCGGTCGAGGCGCAGGCTCAGAAAGTCCTTGTCGTCACGCAGGCGCACGTTGAGTCGGGGGTGAAGCCGCTGCACGAAGTTGAGCTCCAGCAGCAGCGCCTCCTTTTCCGAGCGCGTGACCACCACCTCCACGTCGCGCGTGCAGGAACGGATCTCGCCGAGCGACGGCCGCGTGTCCGAGCTGGAAGGCGCGAAGTACTGGCGCACCCGGCGCCGCAGGTTGACCGCCTTGCCCACGTAAATGGCGCGTCCGCGCGAGTCCCGCATGACGTAAACGCCCGGCGAGGCGGGCAGCCTGGCGAGGACGTCGGAGAGGTCGGGCTTGGGGCTCATACCGATCGAGTGGAGGGTAGGCGCACAGCGCGTGTGGAGAAAAAGGCGGTCAGCTCAGTTGCGGCCGCCGCCGGCCCGGCGGCCCGCGCCGATCGCGTTGACCATCTCCTTGAGCTCCTTGCCGACCTTGAAGAAGGGCAGCCGCTTGGAGGCCACGTGCACCGGATCGCCGGTGCGCGGGTTGCGGCCGTTGTAAGGCTTGTACTGCCTCACGGAAAAGCTGCCGAACCCCCTGATCTCGATTCCGTCGCCCTTCTTCAGGGCGTCGGTCATCGATTCGAAAATGCAGTTCACCACGAGCTCGGCGCGGCTCTTGGTGATGTTGGTCCGACTGGCGACGGCGTCGATCAATTCCGACTTGGTCATTGCACCCCTCTTTGTCAGGAACGACAGAAGCTACCAGCATTCCCCGGGCTGGTCAAGGCTCAACCCTCCAATTTGATTGGGCTTTGTGGTGCCCCGCGACGAAGGGCCCGAGATATGGCTCCGCACGTCCGGACAACCGGGCGAGAAGATTCGCGATTGATTCCGCGAGGGGACCTGAGCTAGATTACACGGGATTCCATCGAAGCAAGGAGCACGACATGAACGAGGAGATGCGTCCCGACGAAAACCAAGGCCCCCCGGACGAGCAGGCCGGTATGCCCGCGGACCCGGATCCCCTCGACGACCTGGGACCGGATCCGGAGGGAGGAAAGGTCGGCCGTGGCAACAAGGGCATCTTGATCGTCTTCCTGGTGCTGCTCGCGATCGCGGCGGTGGTGGGCGTGGTCTACTACTTCCACCGCACCGACGCCAAGCAGTGGGAGGAACGCCTGGAGACCGCGGCCAAGGCGCCGACAGACGCCGAGTTCAAGACCCGGCTGCGCGAAATCGTCTCCGACCTGCTGGAGCAGGACAAGCGCTGGCAGAACGACACGATGGCCCAGGCCGCCTTCGAGCTGGGCCAGGCCGGCGACGAGGAGGCCGTGCCGCTGCTGATCCGCACCGTCTCCTGGGGCGATTCGGCCGGAGTCGAGGCCGCGATGGCGCTGGCGCGCATCGGCGGCGAGAAGGCCGGGCAGGGCACCGACGCGATCTACGAGCAGATGAAGAAATCCGCCGAGCTGAGAAAGGCCAAGTACGCCTGGGCGCTGTGCATGCTCGACGACGATCGGGGCTTCCCGCCGCTGCTCGAGGCGCTGGGCAAGCGGATCGTCAAGGAGAACACGATTCCCGATTTCGATCGGGACGTGATCGCCCGCGTCGGCACCACCGAGAAGCTGGTCGAGCTGGCCGAGGCGGATGATCCGATGCTGCGCATGTACGCGGCGATGGAGCTCGGCTTCCGCACCGACAAGGATCCCGTCCCGGCGCTGCTCGAGCTGGTCAAGGACGACAACAAGGAGGTCGCCCGCGCCGCGGCCGTCTCGCTGGGGCGCACGACCGACGAGCGCGCCGGCGAAGCGCTGCTGGCGAAGATGAAGTCGACTCCCTCCTTGCGCAGCTCGATTCTCAAGGCTGTCTCGCAGTCGGTGGGCGCTCCCGGCCTGGAAGCGATCTACGACAGCACCAGCGATCCGGCGGTCAAGTACAAGATCGTCGGCGAGCTGAAGAAGCTGCACGATCCCCGCTCCACGGACCTGCTGCTGAAAATCCTCGAGGAGGACTTCCCCGGCTCGGCGGACGAGGAGAAGCGCCAGGCGGACGAAATCCGCAACCAGGCGTTGTGGACGCTCGAGGACCTGGGAGACCCCCGCATCGCCGAGCAGATATACGAGAAGACGCAATGGCAGGAGGCCACCGAGGAGGATATCGCCGACTCGGCGATCCGCTACCGGGAGAACGACATGCGGCGCAAGATCGCCAACGGTGTCGTGAGCTGGTTCGGCAAGGTGAATCCCCAGGGCGCCGCCGACTACCTGATGAAGATTTACGACGCCAACAAGCCGTACTCGAACACACCCGAGAGCGCCCGGCGGGTCAAGGTAGACATCGGTCCGCTGATGGACGCGATGGGGCGCACCGGAGACGAGCGCTTCTGCGATATCATCGAGCCGTTTCTCGAAAAGGACGAAGGCTTCTACTCGCAGTCGGCCTCGATGGCGCTGGGGCGCCTCGACTGTCCGGGGATCGTCGACGATTTCATCGACAAGATGAAGATGACCAAGGAGGAGCGCAAGGAGGAGAAGTTCGCCACGACGATCGAGGGGCGCGACTGGCAGATGGAGGACCGGCTCCAGGAGCGGCGCAACTCGATCATCGCGACGCGCTACCTGGGCGATCCCAAGACCGCCGAGACGTTGATGGAGATCGTGCTCGACCCGGCCGACGATCCGGAGCTGCGCAAGGAGGCGGCGACCTCGCTGGCCTACGTCGCCGACGAGGAGGTGATGGAGAGCATCGTCGAGAAGATTTCGGACAAGGAAGTCGATATCGTGGTGCGTGCCGCGCTGATGCAAGGTCTCTGGCACAATCCGTCGCAGAAGGCGGTCGAGGCCTCGATGGCGATCCTGGAGGGCGAGGGAGACAACACGCTGGTCAAGCCCGCGGCGATCGCGGTCGGCGAGTCTGGCGACGAGAGCCTCGGCTCCCGGCTAAACGCCCTGCTCGATGGTGAGGACGAGCACCGGCAGCGCGCCGCCGTGCTGGCGATCCTGCTGGGCGCCGGCAACCTGGAGAAGCTCGGCCGCCTGATCGATATTTTGAACGGCCAGGAGGCCCGGCTGCTGCTGCGTCAATGGTACACATCGCACCCGGTCTACCTGACCGAGGACATTTTCGAAAGCGGCCGGATCTTCCAGCGGCTCGAGGTGGCCAGGAAGATCATGGATCGCACCGAGGAGAGCGGAGAGCCTCTCCTCTGGCCGTGGAAGCACCTGATGGAGCGCCTGGAAAAGGGCTGGGACGACTCGCCGGGCGGATTGACCGCGCTCGAGGTCCGCGAGCTGCTCAGCGACGCGGTGCGCAACGACGCCGAGCACCGCGAGCTGGCGGCCAAGGTGCTCTCGGGTCTCAACGAGCGCGGATACCTGCTCGCGCTCCAGTCCGAGGAGGGACCGCAGTCCGAGGTGGCGCGCGATACGCTGCGGATCATGAACACCAAATCCTGATGGGCAGGCTGGCGGGTTGGCCGCCTCGGTTGACCCGCAACCGGTAAGTACAGTAGATATAGGATCGGTTTTCGAAACCAATTCAAGGAGATCGGCATGGCCAAAACCCAGTTCGGAATGCCCGGGGTGGGATCCAAAAAAGAGGACAAGGGCGAAGGGCCCAAAGCTCCCGGCGGCGCTCCCGGCGCGAAGAGCGGGGGATCCCTGCCCAAGAAGCCGTCGGAAGAAAAACCGGCCGAGCCCAAGCCGGCTCAGCCCAAGCCGGCTCAGCCCAAGCCGGCTCAGCCCAAGCCGGCTCAGCCCAAACCGGCCGGAGCGCCGGTGGCCTCGCCGGCGGCGCCGGCCAAGGGCGGCGGCAAGACCATGTTCGGAATGCCGGCGATGACACCGCCGACGCCGGGCGGCGGCAAGCCCCAGCCTCCCAAGCCGCAGCAACCGCAGCAACCGGAGCAGCCGCAGGCGCAGCAGGAGGCCAAGCCCACCGGGGGAGCGGAGCAGAAGGACGGGGACGCCTACAAGGCAACGGTGCTGGGCATGCCGGCCGTGGGAGAGTCCGCGGACGAGGGAGGCGCCGGGGAGGCCGGAGCCGCGACCGAAGAGGAAGACAAGCCCGGAATCGGGGAGCGCATCGACGATGCGACCGAATCGGCCGGCGACGCCGCCGACTCGGCCGAGGAGCTGGCCGACGCCGCGAGCGAGATGGGAGAGGCCGCGGACGAGGCCGCCTCGGCGGTCGGCGACGCGGCAGATGCGGTCGGCGATCTGGCCGAGTCCGCGGGCGGATTGGTCGAGGGCATGGACCTGCCGATCAAGAAGGGCGGCAAGACCTGGCTGTGGGTGCTGATCGGCGTTGGGGGGTTCGTCACCCTGGCCGCTCTCGGTGCTCTGCTGTGGTTCTTCGTGTTTCGCGGCACGCCGGACGTGCCGGATCTCTCGCAGATTCCGGGAGCCGGCAAGGCCGTGCCCGCGCTTCCCGGAGGCCAGGCCCAGCCGTCCGGCCCCGCGCTCGCGCCGCAGCAGCCTGCTCAGCCGCAACAGCCGGCCCAGCCGCAACAGCCGGCCCAGCCGCAACAGCCGGCGGGCCAGCAGCCCGCCCAACCGAGCGGGCAGTGAGCGCGGCTCGTCCGCCCGTTTAGCGGATTGCTTTTCGTGGGGGTATTTGCTAGCTTCCGACTGATTAGCAGTGAGGAAACCCGTGAAGATTCCGGTACAGGCCGCCGGCGAAACGAACGTCGGCATGAAACGAAATCACAACGAGGACACCTTCTCGATCCTGGACGAGGAGAACCTCTTCATCGTCTGCGACGGCATGGGAGGCCACGCCTCGGGCGAGGTCGCCAGCCAGATGGCGGTCGAGACGATTCGCAATTTCTTCAGGGACACCCGCGAGGATCCCGAGCTGACCTGGCCCTACAAGATGGACCGGGCCAAGCGCTACGAGGAGAACCGCCTGATCACCGGGGTCAAGCTGGCCAACCTCCGCATCCACGAGGCGTCCAAGCGGGAGCCCAAGTACCACGGGATGGGAACGACCATCGTTTCGGCCGACATCATCGACGAGGGCATCTACCTCGGGCACGTGGGTGACAGTCGCATCTACCGCATCCGCGACAATCAGATCGAGCAGGTCACCGAGGACCACTCGCTGCTCAACGACTACATCAAGATGAAGAAGCTCACGACCGAGGAGATCGAGAACTTTCCCCACAAGAACGTGATCGTGCGGGCGCTCGGGATGAAGGAATCCGTCAAGGTCGACACTTTCTTCGAGCAGCCTCATCCCGGAGACATCTACCTGTTGTGCTCGGACGGTCTGTGCAATGAGATAAGCGACGAACAGATGCTGGAGATCGTGAGCCGGCAGCCGCGGGACCTGCAGGCCGCCTGCCACGGGCTGATCGAGGCGGCCAACAAGGCCGGCGGCCACGACAACACAACGGTGCTCCTGGTCCGCACCCCTTGAGACGGCGCGGGTAGGGGCCGGACGTTTCGGGGAACCGGCCGATGAGCTCGACCTCTCCTGCAAGCGACACTCCGCCGCCGATCGCGGCAAGCTGGCGTTTCCTCAAGGCCTACCTGACCACCTTCACTGTGATCGGCTCCTACTTGTGGCTCAACTTCAAGTGCCGCCTGCGCGGCGAGCGCTACCGCCAGGATACGATCAGCGAGGTGCACCGCCGCAACGCGCATCGAATCGAGACGACGATCGTCAGGCTGCAGGGGCTGTTCATCAAGGTCGGGCAGCTGTTCAGCATCATGACCAACTTCCTGCCCGAGGAGTTCCGCACCGGGCTGGAGAATCTGCAGGACGCCGTGCCCGCGCGCCCCTACTCCCAGATCGAGAAACGGATCGTCGACGAGCTGGGCGACCGGCCCGATCGCATCTTCGCCGAGTTCTCGGCGACCCCGATCGCCTCGGCCTCGCTCGGCCAGGTCCATCGCGCCGCGCTGCGCGACGGGCGCCGCGTCGCGGTCAAGGTGCAGCATCTCGGCGTGGAGCACACGGCCCGCGAGGATCTCAAGACGATCAAGCGCATCTTGTGGATCGTGCAGCGCATCTTCAAGACCCGCGGGCTGGAGAACTACTACCGCGAGATTCGCTCGATGATCCTCCAGGAGCTGGATTTCCGGCTCGAGGCCGAGCATATCGAGCGTATCGCGAACAACTTCGCGGACAACGACAAGGTGGGGTTTCCCGTCGTGATCGAGGATCTCTCCACCTCGCGCGTGCTGACGCTCGAGTTCGTGGAAGGGATCAAGATCACCGATCGGCAGGGCCTGATCGCGGCCGGGCTGGATCCCGCGGCGGTGGCCCGCGACCTGGTCACCGCCTACTGCCAGATGATCTTCGTCGACGGGGTCTACCACGCCGATCCCCACCCCGGGAACATCTTCGTGCAGCAAGGCGGGCGACTGGTCTTTCTGGACTTCGGAGCGGTCGGGAGTCTCTCGCCGGCGATGCGGCAGGGCATCAGCTCGATGATCGAGGCGATCATCAAAGGCGAGGAGCAACAACTGCTGCGCTCGTTGCGGCAGATGGGGTTCCTCCGGGTCGGTACCGACCAGACCGAGGCCGCCTCGCGGGTGATCGAGCACTTCCACCGCAAGTTCCAAGAGGAAATCCACCTCGACAGCTTTTCGCTGTCGTCGATCCAGGTCGACACCAAGCGCAGCATGGAGCAGCTGGCCGACCTGCGCGAGATGAACGTCGGTATTCGCGAAATCTCCACGGCGTTCCACATGCCCAAGGAGTGGGTGCTGCTCGAGCGGACCGCGCTGCTGCTGACCGGGCTGTGCACCCACCTCGATCCGCAGATGAACCCCACCGACACGATTCGACCCTATCTGGAGGAATTCGTGCTGGGCAAGGACCGCGACTGGTCCGAGATGCTGTTCGATCTCTCGCGCGAGAAGCTGCTGTCGTTCTTGCAGCTCCCGCACCAGATAGAGGGCGCGCTGAAAAAGACGATGGCTGGCAAGATCGGCTTCCGGATCCGCGAGATTCCGCCCGCGGCGGAGCTGCTCTACGCCGGCGGGCGCCAGCTGGTTTACATCCTGCTGGCGCTCGGCACGGCCGGCGTCGGGATCTACCTCCACCACATCGGCCGCGGGCAATACGCGCGCTGGGCGGCCTACGCGGCCGGCGGGCTGCTGGTCCTGGCCCTGATGTCGGCGATCAGGGCGCGCCGCTTCAAACGCAGGATGTAGGGCCGGAGCTCCCCGGCTGCGTCACTCGATGATCAAGAGGTTGTCCGCGTTGGACTCGACGCGTTTCGAGATGTCGTCGAAAGCTATCTCGTTGACGTCTCCCTCGATCCGCACGGCCGAGACCTCGAACCTGATCTCCCCGGAGGGCAGGCCCGACCAGCCCCACTCCTGCGGGAGATCCGGGAGAGCGACCGGGGTCGCCGGCGACGCCATGACCAGCGCGCCCCAGCTCGTGACCCCTTCGGCGTCCTGCGCCTCGAGCGAGAAGAAGCTGGCGTCGGAGGGGACGTCGGCCTCGAGCGCGGAGCCGTCCCAGCTCAGCCCGGTGGGCGGCTGGATCAAATCCGAGACCGTGTGGCTCGGCATCCAGGAGCTCAGATCCGCGTCCCAGAAGAGACGGCTGCCGACCGGGTACTCGTCCGGCTCGCTGACCGCCGTCTCCTCGTCCTGGCCCGCGTGAACCACCAATAGGTTGCCGACCTCGTCGAAGGGCGGGCCCGAGGGCAGCGCAATCTGAATCGGATCACCGGCAGCTCCGCCGATGTTGCCGAAGCCGACCGAGCCGTTCTCGCCCAGGTCGAAGGCGACGTGGGTCGCTACCTGGGTGTAGCTGTCGGAAAGCGGATCGACCGCGATCTCCAGGATCTCGGACAGCTCCACGCTCAGCTCCAGCTCCAGCCCCTCGGTCTGATCCGACCCGGGGTCGATCCCCTCGATCATCGCCGCGTGCGACAGCTGCAACTCCAGCACCGAGGTGTCGAGAATGCCGGCCGCGACGAACAGCGTCCCGGTCCGCCGGTGGGCGACCAGCTCGAAGTCGGTGTCGCCCAGCGCGGGCACCACCATGTTGACCGGCATCTCGTCCACCTCCTCCTGCTCGATCTCCTCGTAGTCGCCGGAGAGCAGATCCTCGATAGGCAGGCCGTAGTTGACGAAGGCGACCTTGACCTGGTCGGTGCCGGTCGGCGCGGGCACGACGTCGAAACCAGAGACCGAGCCGCTGAAGGTCACGGTCTGGGGCTCTGGTGGCTCGTAGCCGGATGGCTCTCGTTCGATGGTGGCGTAGGTGGCGTCGAGGCCGATGATCGATCCGGCAGAGTAGCCCTCCCTGTACGAATGCACATCGACCGGGCCCTGCAGCGAGTCCTCCTCGAAGACGACCCGTCCCTCGGCGTCGGTGGAGCCGATCAGCGCGGTGGCCGGATCGTTTCCGACCATCACGTGGAAATCGGCGATCGGATCGCCGCTGGGCTCGTCGAAGAACCACATCACCAAGAGGCCGTCGATCGGACCGCCGGTGAAGCCGCCGCCCTCCACGATGTGCTGGTCGTGGTCGCCGTCTCCACCGTCGGCGCCGCCGTCCGTCTCCAGGTCGGGCGGCCCGTCGTCGCTGCATCCGCCGGCCAGCGGCGCTACCGACAGCGCGATTGCGGCCACTGCAATCAAGAATTCGTTTTTCATCGTCCCCTCCTTGAATGAAATTGTACGACATCCGTGCCGGGTTTTCATACCGTTCGACCCGCGCGGCGAAAGAAAGAACAAATCTTTTTTACCTCCGAGGTTGACTCGCATCGCGTCGAGGGATTCCATCCGGGTCGTGCGGCGCTTGGCCAGATCTTTTTTCGACAGGCCGACCCCGCTCGTGGCTCGCGAGCTGCTCGGCTGCCTGCTGGTCCACGAGCTGGAGGGCGGGCGGCGGATCGGGCGCGTGGTCGAGACCGAGGCGTACGACGGGCCCGGGGATCGCGCCAATCACGCCTCGCGCAGCCGCACGCCGCGCAACGAGGTGATGTTCGGCCGACCGGGTTTTGCCTACGTCTACCTGGTCTACGGGCTGCACCGCTGTCTCAACGCGGTCACCGGTCCGGTCGGCTATCCGGCCGCGGTTCTGCTGCGCGCGATCGAGCCGCTGGAGGGGCTCGAGGGCTCGGCCAGCGGCCCCGGACGCCTGACGCGGGCGATGGGCGTGGAGATGCGCCACGACCGCGCCGACCTGGTCGAAGGCTGCCTCTATCTGGCACGCGATCGCTCTTTGGCCCAGATCGATGTCGGCGTCTCCGCGCGCGTCGGAGTGGACTACGCCGGCGAGTGGGCGGACGCCCCCTTGCGCTTCTTCTCCAAGACCAGCGAGGCCGTCTCGCGCCCGCCGCGCCGGCGGCGGCGGATGGGCGGGCGATCGCGATGAATCGCGACACGGAACGCTCCTCGGAACGGGGCGCGGGTTACGGTCTGCATCACCACCACCTGCACGTGACTCCGGGCGATCGCACGGCCAGCTCGCGGGCGCTGTGGGGGGCGCTGGTGATTCTCGGCGTTTTCCTGGTGGTCGAGGTGATCGGCGGCTTCGTCACCAACAGCCTGGCCCTGCTCTCCGACGCCGCCCACCTGCTGACCGACGTTGCCGCGGTGGCGCTGGCGCTGCTCGCTCAGTGGTTCGCCCGCCGGCCGCCCTCGCCCAGGCGGAGCTTCGGCTACCGCCGGCTCGAGATCGTGGCGGCGCTGCTCAACGGTCTGACGTTGTGGGTAGTGGCGGCGCTGATCTGCATCGAGGCCGTGGAGCGGATCGTGCATCCGCAGCAGATCGAGGGTCCGCTGCTGGTCGCGATCGCGGCCGCGGGCTGCGTGGCTCAGATCGCGGCCGCGATGGTGCTGGCGCGCGCCAGCGGCGAGAGCCTCAACGTGCGCGGCGCGTACCTGCACGCTCTGACCGACACGGTGCAGTCGCTGGGCGTCGTCGTCGGCGGGATCGTGATCATGCTGACGGGTTTCACGGTGGTCGATCCCATTTTGAGCATTCTGATAAGCGCGCTGATCGCCTGGTCTGGAGGCCGGGTCGTGGTCGAGGCGATCCACGTCCTGCTGGAGGGGACTCCCCAGGAGGTCGACCTCGAGCGCGTCGCGGAGGAGATCGCCCGCACCAATGGGGTGGAGCGGATCACCGTGCTGCACGCCTGGTCGCTGACCACCGGCTACAACGCCCTGGCCGCCCACGTGATCGGCGAGGAGCGCCTCGATCCGGCGCAGCGCGAGGAGCTGACCGGGCGCCTCTCGGCAAGGCTGCGCGAGAAGTTTCCGATCCACCTCGTCACGCTGCGCGTGGAGCAGAGCTGCCTGATCGAGGACAACGGCGGACGTCCCGCGTGGCTGAGCCGCTACGACGACACCTGATCCGGCAGAGCGCCTCGGATCGTCATTCGTCGAGGTCGTCGCTGAGGTAGGTGAGAATAACCTCGTCGAGAGACTTGTCGCTCATCAGATCCTCTCCGAACGACCCGTCGGCCTCGGGCGCCTCGAAGATCGAGCGTCCCTTGGGAGGCGCGGCCGGCTCGACCGGCTCGACGGAACCCCCCATCTCCGCGGGACGGATCACGCGCACCTCCGAGGATCCGACCTCGTCGGGAAGGCGCTTTGGCGCCGGACCCTCCTTGTCCTCTTCGGAGGCCTCGCCCACGGGCACGCCCAGAATCTCCGAGGCGATCTCGTCGTGCGCCCCGTCGCGCAGCTCGACGAACATCGTCCGGTGCTGGTCCTTCATCATCTGGCGAACCCGCTGCTCCCAGTCGGGCTTGTCCAGCTCGTCGTCGTACGGCGTCTTCTTGGTTGCGAGGATCGTCCCCTCGGTGAAAAGGTGCGTGATCAGGTGCGGCCTATCCCGCCCCGAGTCCTCGGTCTGGATGTGAAACAGGATCCCCGCGTGCCGGACGTTGGTGTTGTATCCGACCAGCGGCGAGTTCTTGTCTTTTTTGTCGTTTTCGACCATCTGACAGCGATTCTCGTCGATCAAGTTACCACATGCACCGCGCGGCTCGCCAGATCTGGATCGGTCTCAGTCGCTCGGTTCCGCGGTCGCGCTCGTCTCGCCGCCCACTTCTTCTCGCCGCGGAAAGCGCACCGCGCCGAGGTGGACCGGCTCTCCGAGCAGGCGCAGGGTGGCCTCCTTTTCGGGCAGCGCGCGCACCGGCTCTCCGTCGAAGTCGGTCATCCCGCTCTCGCGGCGCAGCGAGGCCCAGCTTTCCCGCCGCGCGGCGTCCCAGCGGATCGCGCTTTCCACACCCTCGGCGACCAGCACCTCGGCCAGGGCCGCGGATGGCCCGAAGCCGGCCACCAGGAAGCGATCTCCGATCGCGCCGATCGCCGCGACCGGGCTATCGCCGGCGGAGACCGCCTCTCCGTCGCGAACCAGCCAGCCTCCCTGCACGGCCTCGTAGACCGCGGGCTCGCCGGGCGCCCGAGACCAGGGGGCCGTCTCGATCGCGCCGTCTCGGAGCTGGCGGAGCGTGGCCCGGCCCTCCACCAGGCGGGCGACCACGGATCCGGCGACCAGCTGACCGCGATCCGCGTCGTACGGCCCCAGCTCGATCTCGGCCAGCAGCCGCGAGTCGTCGAGCTCGGCGCGGTCGGGCGCGGCCGGGGCCAGATCCTCGGGCACGTCTCCGGGAGATATCCCGGCGCGAAAGCGATCGGCCGCCACGGCCAGCATCTCCACCTCTCCGACCCGCTTGCGAAAGACCGCCGGCACCTCGGCGGGAGCCGGCTGGGCCAGGCCCTCGGAGCTCCAGCCGCTTCCAGGCGAAGAATCGCGTAGCGCGAAAAAAAAGAAATCCTTGGGAGCGCCGTATACGTAGCGCTTCGTCCAGTAGCGCATGTCGCTTATTGCGATCTGAGAATCGAAGCGGAGATTGTCCACGTTCACGTCCCGGGAAAAGCGGTAGTAGACGAAAGCCGTGTGGTAGGGGTTCATGTCCAGGTGCATGCCGTAGGTGCAGCCCGCCGCGTTCAGCGCCTTGCCCAGCGTGGTCGCGGTCAGGTCTTCGCCCCAGCCGTAGATCAGCGTTCCGTCCCCGCGCATGCAGATCCCCGAGCGCACCGTGTTCATGTTCTTGATGTCGTCCCCGAGGGTGAAACCCCACAGGTAGCGGCGACGCGGGTTGACCACGCCGCCCTCGACGAGCGGATCCATGTTCTGCCTGAACGAGACCATCCGCTCCGGGATCGGGTAGCCGGCGGGCCAGGAGCCCATCGCCGCCTGGCCGTCCTCGTAGGTGGCCACGGTGGCCGCCTCGTCGGCGGGCGGGAGCAGCACGTCGCGCTCCACCATCATTCCGTAGGCGCCGTGCTCGGTCTTGAAGGCTCCGTTGAACGCCGCGACGACGCGCGGCAGCAGCTCGGGATCCCGCGGAATGCGACCCGTGCCCTGCGCTCCGGTGGTGGACTGCGGGTCCTCCTGTCCGGCGACCATGTGCATCTCGAGCTGGCGCATGTCCAGGGCGAAGAGGTGCACCTTGACGTAGGGCCGCGCGCTGTCGGTCCTCACGTAGGTGCCGACGATCGAGGGCGGCGCCCCGGGCAGGCGACGGACGAACTCGGGGGCGGTCGGCCTCCAGATCCCCTCGCCCGCGGCGCGCCGGCTGAAGACGGGAGGATCGATCTTCGGCGGGGGCCACTCGACCCGGGGGCTCTCCTCGCCCACCTCCGCGCCCGGTTGCACCTCGAAGCGGGCGGTCTCTCCCTGGTTCCCGCCGCTTGCCTCGCCCGCGGTCCGCTCTTCTCCTCCTCTCATCTCGTAGCGCAGGCGCCGCAGGCGATCCCTCAGCGCGAAAAAGCGTCCCTCGGCCCACTGGATCGGTCCGGGCCCGATCCAGGGAATCGCTCGCACCGTGTCGACGGCCCACAGGATCGGACGCTTGGGCAGGCGCAGGTCGGGAATCGCCTCGAGCCCCTCGTCGGCGCAGCCGCCGCTTTCCGGATCGATCCCGGTCAGGTGCGTCTCGCCGGTTCTGTCCCGCCACTCGGCGAGCAGAATGCGCCGCCCGTCCCGTTCGGTGAAGCCCAGCTCGACGTCGCGCGGCGGGTACAGAAAACGCAGGTTGAGACGCCCGATGCCGAGCAGGCGGCCGCAGCGCTGCAAGTCGGTGAGGCGGGACAGCAGGCGCTGCAACGGCGTCCACGCCTCGCCGCGGGACGGCTCGCGGCCGGCCAGGTCGAAAACAGTCAGCGATCGCACCTGGCCCAGCGCCCTGGTGGCCACCACCGCGTACGGCGGCCGGACCGCCAGCAGATAGTCGTCGCCGTCGGCCGAGCGCGTCAGATTGACCGTCTCTCCGATCGAGACCAGCCTGGGGCCCGGAGCGGTTCTAACCTCGGCGAGGTAGAGATCCGCCGGCCCGCCGGGATCCTCCGAGGCCAGAAAGATCAATTCCCTGGGGGAGACCGCGGGCCGAAAGCCGGGCTTCCACTCGCGACGACTGGTCGTCTCGATCGTGCCGGGGTGAACGGAGAGACCGGTCGCGGCCGAGATCTGCTCGCCGAGATCGCCGCGCCGGTCCGAGAGCGGACCGGGCGCCGGACGCGCCAGCGCCACGGCCGCCGAGGCCGCGGCCACCAGCGCGAAGGACAAAAGCTGCGAGCGCGGGATTCGCATCTCAACAAAAACCATCGGCGCGCGCGCCGGCGCGATTCCGATCGCGTAGCCTAACAGGAGCCGCGCCGGGTCTAAAGAAACAACGCTCGGCCGCGGAAAGGCGAAAAAGCCTTTTTGAACCAGGCTGCGACACAAGCCGCACTTATTGGACTTGGAGCTTGACTTTGGGCGACCTCCGGCGCTACGTACCTTTCCAACCTTTTCGAGTTGGACGAGAGAATTGGGTGAGCCGCGCGCTCACCCCACGAAGGAGGAATGAAAATGAAGAAGATCATCGCTATCGCACTCGTTGCTCTGTTCGGTTTCGTCATCGGCTGCGGCGGCTCGGCTCCCGCCGTGGAGACCCCCGAGGCCCCGGACGCCCCCGAGGTCGAGACCCCGGACGTGCCCGAGGCTCCCGAGGCGGACGTGCCCGAGGCTCCCGAGGCGGACGTGCCCGAGGCTCCCGAGGGCGACGAGGGTTTGATGGGCGAGGAGGGCGCCGAGGAGGAAGAGGTGGAGTAGCCTCTTTCCGCGCGTCAGAGATCCCTCAAAACTCACCCGAAGCGGAGAGCCCGATCGCCGTGCCGCTGGCGAACGGGGCGACAGTCGCGCGCGCGCTTTCGTGCCTCAGGCGATCGGGAACCTCTCTTTCCTCGATCTGCTGCCAGCTGACGGTCTCTTTTTCGAAGAAGTAGAGAGAATCCACCACGCCGGCCACCGCGAGGACGGCCAGCGCGCCGAGGCTGAGCTGGTTCGAGATGCGGTAGCCCCTCTCCAGGCGCTCGTACTCGCGACGGTCGCTCGTCGATTCGAAAGGCTCGTCGCTGCGGCGGCGCAGGCCCTCGTGCAACACGTAGGTCGTGACCGCGGCGGCGCCCAGCAGGAGCTCGCCCCCCAGGAACAGCCCGCCTTTGACCGGCTCTCCGTTCTGGAACTGGCCGGCCCCCAGCGGCATGACCGCCACCAACAAGGAACGCTGCTCGCGGTCCTTCTCCAGGTAGACGTTGCGCTTGAGCTTCTCCAACTCCGCCAGGCGGCGCTCCTCCTCGGCCTTGCGCTCGGCCTCCTTCTCGGCGGCGCGAGCCCGCGCCAGGGCGGCCAGGCGCTCGTCGTTCTTCAGCTTGATCTCGGTGAAGAAATCGACCACCTCGATCGGAAACAGCATCGGGTCTAGCTCGTACTCGGGAGAGCGGGTCAGCAGCTTCAAAAAGCTCTTTTCGGCCTCCTCCTCCCTGCCCACGAACAGGTAGCTGACCCCCATCAGCTTGTAGGCCTCGTTGACCAGCGCCGGGTTGTGCGGGTCGCCTTCCAGCAGGTCCTCGAACCGCTCCGCCGCGGTCTCGTACTCGCCGGCCTCGTAGGCGTTCTTGGCCCTGATGAACTCCTCGAACTCGTCCGCCCGCGCGCCGGCCGGCGGCAGAGCGGCCGCGGCGAGGATCAGGACGCAGACGACCATCCGCAAAGCGCGGCCCCCAAAACGAGAAGCAAAACCGGACAATCGCACAACCATCACCAGATCACGGCGAGGATTCCATCGCCGCGCCCTCCCGATCGAGGCTCGCGCGGATGTCGACCGCCTCGCCGGCGACGATTGTAACCCGCTTCGTCACCGGCCGATAGCCCTCGGCTCTGACCAGCAACGAGATTCGCTCCGCGCCGTGCTCGTCCGGGTCTTCCAGCGGAACGGCGAAGACGCGGTTGGTGCGCTTGACGATTCCGCGGCCGATCACCGACACCTCCGCGTCGATCTCGGAAAAGACGGTCACCCGGGCCGGGCGCCACTTGAGGCGCCGACTGAACTTGAAGGGCCCCTCGCCCGGGGGCACCTCGACCGTCCAGGTCTGCTCCATCAGGCGCGAGGAGGCCATCTCGTTGGGAACGAAGCGAATCGTGTGGCTCCCGACCTCGAGCTCGCGCCGCGTGTTGCCCGGCCCGTACGAGAACGTCTCCCCGCCGTCGATCACTATGTCCACACCTTGCGGTCTCGGCACGAACACGACCTGGCGCGTCTCCTTCTTGCGTCGCACCATCGGACGCGCCAGCAGGCGCGGCATCGCGGAAGCGCCCCCGTCCTCCGCGGCCGAGGCGTCGACGACGCCGCCGACCGCCCCGGCCTTTTCCTCCTCGCCCCCTTCCTCCCGTTCCCCGTCGGGATCGGCGACCTCGGCCCGCCCCGCGTCGGGGTCGGCGGCCGGTTCCGGCCGGGATTCCGGCTCCTCTCGCGCGGTGAAATGGCCCGCCGCCGAAAGCGCGCCCCACCCCACGCCGACGATCGCGACTCCCGTGGCCAGGAGCAGCGAAATCCTTTCCAGCACGCGTCGCAGCCTGCGCCTGCGCGAGAGGCCTGCGACCGCGTCGAGCGCCTTCTCGTTGCCCGGATCGAGGGCCAGCACGCGGTTGAAGTGGTCCATCGCCTCGGGCAGCCGCCGCGCCTTGCGAGCCGTCTGCCCCAGGCGGAAGGTCGCCTCGACGATTCGGGGTCGACGCTCCGCCTCCCAGCGATCCGGGTCCTCGAAAAAGGACCGCAGCTCCTCGCCGGGCTCGCCGATGCCCGTCTTCTCCAGCGCTTCGTCCAGCTCGCGCACGGCCTCCCGCGCCGAGGAATATCGCTGCTCCGGGTCGCTCTGCAGGCAACGGACAATCACCCGCGCGATGTCGTGACCGACGGCCGGGTTCACTCCCAGCGGATGCTCGTAGTAGCCCTCGACGACGCGCTTGATGATCTGGTGCGGGTTCTGTCCCTGGAAGGGCAACGATCCGACCGTCATCTCGTAGAGCAGGGTTCCCACCGAAAAGATATCGGCGCGGGCGTCGAACTCGGCGCGCTCGATGTGCTCGGGCGACATGTAGCCCGGAGAGCCGAGGATCTGGCCGGTGACCGTCATCTGGTCGAGCCCGGCCAGGTGCGCGATTCCGAAGTCGGTCAGCTTGATGCGTGCGCCGCGACCGATCAGGATGTTCTCCGGCTTGACGTCGCGATGCACCACGTCGTGGTCGTGCGCCGCGGCGAGCGCGTCGAAGACCTCGCGCGCGATCAGCGCCGCCGCCTCGGGCGGGAGGGGGCTGTCCGCGCGCTGAGAGAGAACGCGACGGAGCGTGGTTCCATCGACCAGCTCCATCACGATGTAGATCTCCTCGCCCTGCTCGCCGGAAAAATCGTGGATCTCGACCACGCCGCGGTGCCGCAGGCGAGCCACGGTCTGGGCCTCGCGTCTGAAGCGGTTGCGAGCCTCTTCGTGGGAGGTCAGGTGGGGATGCAGCAGCTTGAGCGCGACGTATCGTCCCAGCTCGGTGTCGCGCGCGCGGTAGACCACGGCCATTCCGCCGCGTCCGATCTCGTCGAGCAGCTCGTAGCGTCCGATGCGTCTGGTGCTCGAAGCGTCTCCGTGCATGAGTCAAGCGCAGAGACTACCTTTCTTGGGCAACGGACGCCACAGGCGAATTCGTTGCTGTGCAAATGTTCAGACTGTACAAATTTCCCGGGATTGCCTTTGTCTATTTATGTTTCTACAGTGTTCAACCGGCTATGTTCTTGAGATCAAATTGCGAGTATTCATTGGCTGGGTGCCGGAGCGCGAGGATGATCCTCGTCCGGTAGAACGCCACTGGTTCCGCGTTCGACACACATGCCACGTCAGCCAACGAAGGCGGCGTCGGAAAAAGGGCGGCGAGTCATGGAAGAACGGATTCACTCTCTCATCACACGCATCTCGCGCGAAAACCTGACCGAGGAGCTGGTGGCCGATCTCGAGGAGGTAGTTACCAGCGACGAGGCGGTCGCCGACTCGGAGCTGGCCCTGGGGGCGCTCGAAGCGGGATGGACCAGGCTGGGCGAGGCCGGGCGCTGGGAAGCCGCGTGTCGAGTGATGGAGATCGCTTCCGTGCTGGTGGAGGACCGCCAGCGGGAGATCGGGCTGCTTCGCGAGCAGGCCCGCGTGTACGACGAGGAGCTCTACGACCAGGAAAAGGCGCTCGAGACATATCGCCGCATCGCCGAGATCGATCCCGACGACATCGAGTCGGCGGGCCGCGTGGAGGCGATCGAAAGCGAGCGCGAGAACTGGAAGGAGATAGTCGAGAAGTTCGTCGAGCAGGCCGAAGAGGCAACCGAGCCCTCGCTCAAGGCTCACATGCTCTACAGCGCGGCCGAGCGCACCTACAAGAACGATCCGCGGTCCGACCGCATAATGGAGCTGCTGCACCGCGCGCTCGACGAGGACGTCGCGCATCTCAAGGCCGCGCGGCTCCTGGAGCGCACGCTAAAGGAGAAAGAGCTCTGGTCCGAGCTGGTCGAGCTCTACGACAGGCTCGCGGCCGAGCGCCGCTCCAAGGAGGAGCGCGCGCAGCTGCTGCTGGCCGCCGCCTACGTGCAGGGACGCGAGCTGGACGACGAGGACGAGGCCGCGCGCCGCTACTCGGAGGTGCTGGACCTGCTGCCGGGCAACCAGACCGCCCTCAGGTTCCTGGTCGGATACTACGAGGCTCGCGAGGACTGGGATCACCTGGTCGCGGTCTACGAGGACGGCCTGCGGGGCAGGCTCGAGCCGCAGGAAGAGACGGCGATGCTGATGCAGGCCGGAATGGCGCACTGGCGGATGCGCGGAGATCCCCAGGCGGCCGAGCCGTACTTCCGGCGACTGCGGAAGCACGAGCCGGCGCACCGTGGAATGCTCAACTTCTACCGCTCCTACACCGAGGAGACCGGCAGTCGCTCCAAGCTACTGCAGATCCTCAACGACGCTCAGCGCGCGACCGACGATTCGGATCTCTCCGCCGAGCTGACGCGCGAGATTGCAGAGATCGCGGGCTCGGAGGGGGGCAACATCGAAAAGGCGATCGACGCCTACAAGAAGATGCTGCGCGACAATCCCGACGACGCGGAGGTGCGCGACAAGCTCAAGCTGCTCTATCGGCGAGCCGAGAAGTGGAACAACCTGCTCGACACCCTCAAGACCGAGGCCGAGGCGCTGCCAGACGATGACATCCGGGGAAAGATCGCAATCTACCAGGAGATAATCGAGATCTACCGCGATCATCTCAATCTCGAGATGATGGTGATTCGCACCTACGACGCGATCCTCAAGCTCGATCCGGAAAACAGCGAGGCGCTCGACGAGCTGACCAAGGTCTACGAGTCCGCCAAGCGCTGGAACGACCTGATCAAGGTGCTCAACCGGCGCGTCGAGGTCGCGGAGAGCCACGGCGAGAAGGTGGATTTGCTCAACCGGATCGCTTCTTTGTGGATCGAGCGATTCAACAATTTCAACCGCGCCGTCGATCCGCTCGAGCAGATTCTCGAGATCGATCCCGGAAACCGCGCGGCGATCGACACGCTCAAGGGAGTCTACGAGAAGCGCCGCGCCTGGAGGCCGCTGCTCGAGCTGCTCGACAAGGAAACGGAGATCCTCGAGGGCAACGCGCTGCGCGATCGCCTGATCGAGATGGCGCGGCTGGCCTCCGATCGGCTCTCGGATCACGAACGCGCGGTCGCGTTGTGGCGGCGCGTGCTGGAGGTGGCGCCGAGCACTTCGGAGGCGCTGCCGACCCTCGAGAAGCTGTGCGAGCGCCGCAAGGACTGGAAGGGCCTGGCGGACGTGCTCGAAGAGCGGATCGAGAGGGAGACGGACGAAGGCGAGAAGGTGGCGCTGCTGACCAAGCTCGGCACGGTCTGCAAGGATCGTCTCAAGGATCCTGCGCGAGCGGCCGGCGCCTGGCGCAGGCTGCTGGAGGTCCAGCCGGGCAACAACAAGGCGATGCGCTCGCTGCGCGACGCGTACCAGGCCGCCGAGGACTGGGATTCGCTCGAAGCGCTCTACGCCGAGGCCGACGACTACGAAACGCTGGTCGAGGTGCTCGGCACCGCCGCGGATCGCGTCTCCGATTCGCAAACCAAGATCGACCTCTCTTTCCGTTGCGCCGAGCTGTACGCCGACCCGATCGACCAGCCGGACCGCGCGGTGCGCCACTACGAGCGAGTGCTGTCGGTCGATCCCAAAAACGAGCGGGCCGCGCGCGAGCTGGTCCCGATCTACCGGCGGGGCGAAAAGTGGAGCCGGCTGATCAGCGCGCTCGAGGTCGTGCTCGAGCACACCGCTGACTCGGAAAGCCGCCTGGCCTCGATGGAGGAGATCCGCGAGATAGCCTCCGCGCGGCTGCGCAACCGCCAGCTGGCGTTCGAGTGGGCGGCGCGCGCCTTCGAGGAGGCGCCTCGCGAGCAGTCGGTGCGCGAGACGTTGGAAAAGGCCGCGCAGGAGAGCGGCGAGTTCGACCGCCTCGTCGAGTTCTACCGCGCGCAAATGAAGGAATTCGACGAAGAGGAGCAGCTGAGGGTCAAGCGCTACCTGGCCCAAATCGACCTCGAGCAGGTCGGCGCCGTCGACGACGCCGTCGAGCTATACCGCAGCATTCTCGAGGAGCGGCCTGGCGACGAGGAGGCGCTGGAAGCGCTGGACAACATCTTTCGCACCAGCGCGCGCTGGGAGGACCTCGTGCAGGTCTTCGAGCGGCGCATCGAGCTGAGCGAGGACCCGGCGGCCAAGCGGGACCTGGTCTTCGAGATGGCCCGCATCTTCGAAGAGGGCATGGACGATCCGATCCGGGCCGCGGCGCGCTACCGCGAGGTGCTCGAGATCGCTCCCGGCGACGAGGAGTCGCTGCTGGCGCTGGAGCGAATCTTCCGCGAGGGCGAGCAGTGGAACGACCTGGTCGAGATCCTCGAGCGGCGACGCACGATGGCCGAGGTCGGGGACGACGGCTGGTACGAGATCTCTTTCCAGGTTGCCGGCCTGCTGGACGAGCAGCTGGAGGAACGCTCCCGCTCGATAATGATCTACCGCGAGCTGCTCGAGACTCGCTTCGGCGATCCGCGCACGATCGAGGAGATGGAGCGGTTCCTACGCGACGAGGACCACCGCGTCGACGTCGCGCGCGCTCTGCAACCGCACCTGGTCGCGGCGGAGGACTGGCGCAGGCTGGCCTGGGTTCTGGCGATTCTGATCGAAAGCGAGGAGGAGCCGTCCCGGCGCCTGGAGCTGAACGTGGAGCTCGCCGAGGTCTACGGCGAGCGCCTGGGCGACCTGCGCGTGGCGTTCGACACGATCGGCGCGGCGCTGCGGGAGAACCCGGACAACGTCGATCTCTGGGAGCGGCTGAGCGAGCTGGCCGACAGGCTGGATCTGCACGACGAGCTGGCCGACAGGCTCGGCGCAGCGTACGAGGCCGAGCAGCTCGACGAGGAGCTGCGGCTCGATCTGGCGCGCAGGCTGGCCTCGCTGCTCGACGAGCATCTCGCGCGGGCGGGTGACGCCGAGAAGTATCACCGCAAGGTGCTCGAGCACGATCCGGGCGCCCGGCAGTCCTTCCAGTCGCTCGAGGATCTGTACACCGTGGACGAGCGCTGGGACGACCTGCGGGCGCTGTACCGCACCGCGCTGGAAGGCCCGGTCTCGGACGAGCGACGCCTCGACCTGCTGCTCAAGGTCTGCTTCATCGTCGGCGAGGTGGAGCACGACGTGGAGGCGGCGATCGCTGCCTACCGCGACGTGCTGGAGGTAGACCCCGGCAACGAGCAGGCCGTCCGCTCTCTGACGAGCCTTTACGAAGAGGCCGAGCGCTGGGACGATCTCTCCGCGCTGCTCAAGGATCAGCTGCAAGAGGCCGACGAGGAACAGGAGCTGCAGTTCCTGTACCGCCTCGGAGAGATCGCCGAGCACTTCCAGCGCAACTACAGCGAGGCCCTGGACCAGTACGAGATCGTGATCCGCCGCGACCCGGATCACCTGCGAGCCCAGGAGGCGCTGGAACGCTTGCTGGAGAACGAGCAGCTGCGACTGCGCGCCGCGGGCATCCTGGAGCGGACCTACGAGCACCAGGGCGCGGCCGAGCCGCTTTCGAGAGTGCTCGCCATCCAGCTCGAGGACGAGGATCTCGACCCGCCGACGCGAGTCGAGATCCTGACCCGGATCGCCGATTTGCGGGAGCGACGTCTCAACGACCCCTCCGGAGCGTTCGAGGCGCTGGGCGAAGCGTTCTCCAGCGATCCGGGCAACGAAATCGTCAGCGACGAGATCGCGCGGATGGCCGCCGACAACGGGATGGAGGCCGAGTACGCCGAGCTGATCGACCGCGTGATCCCGCGGATCGAGGACGACGCCCAGCTGGCCTCCAAGCTGATGTCCGAGGTGGCCGAGCTGTACGACCAGCGGCTGGGCAACATGGAACGGGCCGAGACGGCCTACCGCCGGCTGCTCGATCACGACCCGGACAACCCCGAGACGGCGCTTCCCGCGGTGGAGGCGCTCGATCGGCTCCTGACCGCCAGCGAGCAGTGGGAGGATCTGCTCGAGGTGCTGCGGCAGCGCGTGCGCCTGCTGCTCGATCCCGGCGAGCAGAAAGAGGTGCTGCACCGCATGGCCGAGATCGAGGAGTCCGTGCTGGAGCGCGTCGATCGCGCGATCACGCTGTTTCGCGAGATTCTCGAGCTCGACGAAACCGATACGCGGGCGCTCTCCGGGCTGGAGCGTCTCTACGAGCGCCAGCAGCAGTGGCGCGAGCTGATCGAGGTGCTGCGGCGCCGCGCCGCGCTCGAGACCTCTGTGGACATGAGGCGCGAGCTGCTGCTGCGCGTGGCGCGGCTGTTCGAGGAGGAGCTCGAGGATCCGGAAGAAGCGCTGGAGGCCTACGTCCAGGTCAACGACGAGGCCGGTCCCGACGTCGGGGCGCTGGCCTCGCTGGCGCGGCTCTACGAGCGTTCCGAGCGCTGGAGCGACCTGCTGGACACGCTCGAGATGCAAGAGCCCCTGGTGGAGGACGAGCGCGAGCGGGCGCAGATGCTGTTCCGCATGGGTGATCTGCTCGGCAACGAGCTCGACGAGCCCGAGCGGGCGGTGGACCGCCTCGGAGAAACGCTGAGAATCGACTCCGGGCACAGCGCGGCGCGCGCCAGCCTGGAGGCCCTGCTCGACGGACCCGCCAAGCTCGAGGTGATCGAGATTCTGAAGCCGATCTGCGAGGCGGAGGGCGACTACGAGCGCCTGCTGAAGTTCGCCGAGGTGCGGGCCGAGGAATCGGACGACCCGCTGCAGCGTGCGGAGGTGCTGCGCGAGGCCGCCGAGGTGGCCGAGGTCGGTCTCGAGGATCCGCAACGGGCCTTCGAGCTGCTCGGCCACGCGTTCAGAGACGCCGCCTCTTCGCCGGATCTGCCGAGGCTGGTGGAGGACCTGGAGCGGCTCTCCTCGCAGGTGGACGGCTTTGCGCGGCTGGTCGATCTCTACCGCGAGGTGGCTCCCGAGATCCTGGACGGAGATCTCCAGGTGCGCTGCTACCTGCGCGCCGCCGAGGTCGCCGACGGCATTCTCGAGGACCACGACACCGCGCGCGAGTACTACGTCAAGGTTCTCGACATGGACGGCGAGAACGAGCAGGCGATGAACGCGCTGGAGCGGATCTACGAGGAGGGCGAGCAGTGGGTCGACCTGTTCGAGATCTACCGCCGCAAGGTCCAGTCCGCGTACGACGAAAGCGCGCGGCGCGACATTCTTTTCAAGCAGGCGCGAGTCTGCGAGGTGAACCTCGAGGACGTCTCGGGCGCGGCGCAGACCTACGAGCAGATCCTGGAAGACGATCCCGAGAGCTCTTCGGCGATGGAGGCGCTGGAGCGTCTCTACCCTCGGCTCGAGCGTTGGGCCGACCTGATGGACCTGCTCGACCGGCGCGTAGAGCTCGAGCCCTCCGGACAGGTCGAGGTCCTGCACCGGCTCGGCTCGCTTGCCGAAAAAAAGCTCGGCGACGACGAGCGGGCGCTGGACTACTTCCGTCGTGCGTTGGCGACGGATCCCAACCACGGGGCCACTTTGAAGGCGCTCGAATCCGCGATGGAGGACGACGCCAAGCGCGGTCGCGTGGCCGAAATCCTGGAGCCGGTCTACAAGCTGCACGGCGACTGGGCCAAGCTGGCCGGCGCGCTCGATGCTCGACTCGAGCTGACGGACGACCCGCTGGAGCGCAAGGAGCTGCTGCGCCAGATCGGAACGGTGCACGAGGAGCAGCTCGGGGATCTGGAAGGCGCGTTCGAGACTTTCGCCCGGCTCTTCCACGAGGACGTGGAGGATCGCGGCTCCTGGGACCTGCTCGGCAGGCTGAGCGCCGTGCTGGAGAATTGGGAACGGCTGGCCGAGGTCTACTCGGCGGCGCTGGAGGATGTTGTCGGCGACACGCCGGAAACGGCCGAGCTGGCCTTCATGCTCGGAGAAATCTACGAGCACCGCATGGACGAGCCCGTGAAGGCCAAGGCCGCCTACCAGCGCGTGCTGGCCTTCTCCCCCGACGACGAGAAGGCCTTCTCCGCGGTGGAGCGAATGCTGCAGGCCACCGAGTCGTGGCCGGATTTGCTCGAGCTATACCGGGACGCGGCCGACGCTGCGCTGGATGCGGAGCAGCGCAAGGGATACATTTACAAAATCGCCGAAATCCAGGAGCGGGCCAACGAGGACCTGGACGCCGCGATTACCGCCTACCGGGACGTGCTGGACATCGACGACCGCGACGAGCGGGCGATCGCGGAGCTGGACAGGCTCTTCCACCAGGCGGAGCGTTTCGAGGACCTGGCCGTGCACCTCCGCTCCCAGGTCGATCGCGAGGTCGAGCCCGAGCGGCGCAACGAGTTGCGGCGCAGGCTGGCGAGCGTCTTCGAGGAGCAGCTCGAGGACGTCGGCTCGGCCGTCGACGTGCTTGAAGAGGCGCTGATGGAGGAGGGCGGCGACCGCGCCGCGCTCCACGAGCTCGAGCGGTTGATCCTCGACGAGGAGCAGCGGCGGCGCATCGCGGAGATCCTGGAGCCGATCTACCGCGAGGAGGACCAGTGGAAGAAGCTGGTCGTGATCCTCAAGACCCAGGTCGAGGTGACCGACATCCCCGGCGACAAGGTCTCGCGGTTCAAGGAGATCGCCCAGCTCCACGAGAACCGCGGCCGCAACTACCTGCTGGCCTTCAATTCCCTTTGCAAGGCGTTCGAGACGGATCCCTCCGATCACGAGCTGCTCGGCGAGATGGTCCGACTGGCGGAGATGATAGAGAACTGGGAGGGGCTGGCCGGCGCTCTCAGCGAGTCGCTGGAAGAGATCTTCGACATGGATTTCAAGATGGAGGTGCTGCACCTGCTGGGCGGCATCTACGACAAGCAGCTCGACATGCCGCGCCGCGCGATCGAGTCCTACCGCGAGATCCTCGAAAGCAACGAGGCGGACGCCAAGGCGCTGGACGCTCTCGAGGGACTCTACAACCTGGTCGGAGATTGGGAGGGCCTGGTCGGCGTGCTGGCGAGCAAGGCCGGCTTCGCCGCCGACCCGGCGGAACGCTCGGAGCTGCTGCGCACCAAGGCCTCGATTCACGAGGATCTGATGACCGAGCCCGAGGAGGCGATCGACTCTTACCGGCAGGCGTTGGAGGCCGATCCCTCCGCCGTGGCGGCGATGGACGCCCTGGAGCGCCTCTACGAAGGCTCGGGGCAATGGGTGGAGCTGATCGATGTCAAACGACAGCGACTCGATCTGCTCAGCGAGCCAGACGAGCGCATCGCGGTTCTGAAGTCGATCGCCCAGGTGCAGGCCGAAAAGCTCGAGGACGCGCACGAGGCGATCGCGGCCTGGCGCGAGGTGCTCGAGATCGACGACCGGGACAAGGACGCGATCGCGGCCCTCGATCGACTCTTCACTGCCGAGGAGATGTTCCCCGAGCTGCTGGAGAACCTCCTGTTGCAAAAGGACGTCGCCCAGGACCAGGCTTTGTGGGTGGATATCAGCATGAGGATCGGAGAGCTCCAGGAGCAGCAGCTCGCCGACCTCGAGGGCGCGATCGACAGCTACCGCGACGTGCTCTTTCAGCAACCGACCCACCCCCAGGCGCTGGACGCGCTGGAGCGCCTGGCCAAGGACGAGACGGTCAGCCAGCGAGCAATCGGAGTCCTGGAGCCGCTGCACCGCGAGGCGGAGCGCTGGGATCGACTCGCCGAGCTGCTCGAGCTCAAGCTGGAGATCGTCCAGGATCCCCACGAGCGGCTGGAGGAGCTGCTGGCGCTGGCCGGGCTGCATGAGACCGGACGCTCGGATCCCGCCGCGGCTTTCGACGTCTACGCACGGGCGCTGGGCGAGGATCCGGCGCGCACGGACGTGATGGAGATCATGGAGCGAATCGCGTCGGCCGAGGGCTTCTGGAAGCGCCTCGCGGAGGTCTATGAGCGACAGTCCGAGGACGTATTCGACCCGGAAGTCGAGCGCAGCATCCTGGGAAGACTGGGCGAGATACGGGAGGTGCATCTCGAGGACTCCAGGGGCGCGATCGAGGCATATCGCCGCGTTCTCGATTCCGGAGCGGCCGACGTCTCGCTGATGGCCGCGCTGGATCGTCTCTACGAGCGCGAGGAGATGTGGGCCGAGCTGGACGAGGTGCTGGAGCAGGAGATCTCCGTGGCCGAGGACTCAGAAGAATCAAACCGTCTCAAGCTGCGCCAGGGAGCGATCCGGGAGCGCGAGTTCGATGACCCGGCCGGAGCGATCAGCGCCTACCGCGACGTCGCCGAGATGGCGCCCGAGAACGGCGAGGCGATCGCGGCCCTGGAGGGTCTGCTGGAGAGAGACGAGCTGGTGCCCGATCTGGTGGACATTCTGACCCAGGCCTACGAGGCTCGCGGCGAGCAGCACAAGATCGGAGAGCTGTTCGAGCATCGCCTGAGAGTCGCGGCCGACGACCTGGAGCGCGTCCAGCTCTTCCGCGAGCTGGCGATGCACCAGGAGCAGACCCAGGGGGATCCCAGCTCGGCTTTCGACGCATACACCAACGCGTTCAAGCTGGCTCCCACCGACGCCGCGCTCCTCGAGGAGCTAGAGCGGCTGGCCTCCGAGCTGGGAAGCTGGGAGACCCTGGTCGAGACCTCGGAGCAGGTTCTCGAGCAGGGTGATCTGGATCCCATAGCCGAGGTGGAGCTCGGCCTCAAGGTCGCGCGCTGGGCCTCGACCCAGCTCGGAGATCCGCGAATGGCCGAGAATCGCTACCGGGCGGTGCTGGAGCGGGACGCGGAGCACCGGGAGGCGCTCGACGCGCTGATCGATCTGCTGCGGAGCCTGGGCCGCTTCGCGGACCTGTTGCCGGTCTTGAAACAGAAGGCGGACGTCACCTTCGATTTCCAGGAGAAAAAGCAGGTGCTGTTCGATCTCGCCAGGATCGCGCGGGATGAGCTGGGCGATCACGAGCGGGCCGGCGAATCCTACCGCGAGGTGCTCTCGCTCGACGAGTCGGATCTGGAGGCGCTCGACGCGTTGATCCAGCTCGAAGAGGAGACCGAGCAGTTCGAGCCGCTGGCGGAGCGGCTGCTCTCCCGGTCGGAGTTCACCACTGATCCGGCCGAGGGCAACGGCTTCAGGCACCGGGCGGCGACCCTGTTCGTCGGTCCGCTGGGGCAGCCGGAGCGCGCCGTAGACGTCTACCGCGAGATCCTGACCAATGATCCGACGGACGAAAACGCCGGCTCGCAGCTCGAGAACCTGCTGGAGCAGCTGGAGCGCTGGAACGATTTCAAGGACGTTCTGCTACAGCGCCTCGACGCCACGATGACCGAAGAGGGACGCGTCGAGCTGCTAGCCAGGCTGGCCGATCTGGCCGAGCGACGCTTCGACGACCCGGAGGAGGCAGCCGATCACCTTCGCGAGATTCTGATGATCGCGCCCTTCGACCAGGACGCCTCCGCGGCTTTGGAGAGAATCTACACCAAGACCGAACGCTGGGACGAGCTGGTGGAGATGCTGGAGGATCGCGCGGCCCGCGAGCACGAGGCGGGCAACACCGAAGAGGAGCTGACCTCGCTGGTTCGCGTCGGCGAGATCTTCGACCAGCGGCTGGAGAACCCCGAGCGCGCGACCGAGATCTACGAGCGGGTGCTCGAGGTCGACGCCGAGCACACCAGGGCGCTGGCCGCGCTGGCCCGGCTCTACGAGAACGCCGAGGACTGGGAGCGCTGCGCCGAGGTGCTGCGCAAGGCGGCCGAGGCCGGACGAGGCGGTCCGGACGAGGCGGAGGTCCACTACCGGCTGGCCAGGTTGAATCTCAAGCAGCTCGGAGACGAGGAAGCGGCGACCACCGAACTGCAAAAAGCGGTGAAGATGCATCCCGGCCACGTCGAGGCCAACCGCGAGCTGGGCGACCACTGTCGCGAAAAGGGCGATTACCAGGGGCTGCTCGAAGCGCTGATGCGCGAGGAGGCCTATCTCGCCGAAGACTCGGAGAAGGTCGACAAGCTGCTCGAAATCGCGGATCTTCAGCGCGACCAGCTCTCGGATCCGGCCGGAGCTGTGGCCAGCCTGGAGCGGGCCAGGGAGATCGCGCCCAGGAGCACCGAGGTGCTGCTGCGACTCTCGGACGGCTACCTGGCCGCGGATCGTCAGGGCGACGCGATCCCGGTGATCGAGTCGCTGATCGACGCGGAGACCGACGGAGGAAAGAAGCGCTCCAAGAAGGCCGCCGTCTATCACCAGCGGCTGGCGGTCGCCTACCTGGGCCGCGGAGAGCGGGATCGGGCGCTGGAGCACCTGGAGAAGGCCTACAAGCTCGACATCTCCAACACCGAGGTGCTGGTCAGCCTCGGCAAGCTGCACTACGAAAGCGAAGACTACGCCAAGGCGGCCAAGCTCTTCCGCGCCCTGCTGCTGCAAAAGTTCGATCCCTCGGTCGGTGCCAGCAAGGCCGACATCTACTGGTACGTGGGAGACATCTCACTCAAGCAGGGCGACGCGCGCAAGGCCAAGGGCATGTTCCAGCGCGGCCTCGACGAGGACTCGAGCCACGAGGGCTGCAAGTCCGGTCTGGAGCAGTGCAAGTAGCGATTCGAGCTTTGCTGGCCTGGTTGGCCTCCGCGCTGATTGGAATACTGCGCCTCAGCTGGCGGGTTCGCCTCGTCGGTGAAGATCCGGACTATGAGTCCGGCCCGCTGGTCTTCTGCTTCTGGCACGGCCGGCAGGCCGGTTTGCTCGCCCACCCGCGTCCCCGTCCCGTGGCCGTCCTTTCGTCGCTCTCCCGAGACGGCCGGCTCCAGGCACGCATTCTCGGCGCGCTCGGCTTCGAGGTGGTGTCCGGCTCTTCCAGCCGCGGTGGAGCCGCCGGTCTCAAGGCGCTGGTCACAAGCGTCGCCCGCGGCGCGGACGCAGCTTTCGCCGTGGACGGGCCGCGGGGTCCGCTGCACCGCGTCAAGCCGGGAGCGCTGGCGCTGGCGCGCAGGACCGGAGCCAGGCTCGTGCCGATCACCTCCCGCGCTTCGAGAGCCTGGGTCTTCGCTCGTGCCTGGGATCGCTACCTGCTGCCCAAGCCCTTCGCGGAGGTGACGATCTCTCGCGGTGCCGCTCTGGATCCGAGCCGCGCCGATAGCTCCTCGCTAGCGGACGCGATCGCGACGCTCGACGGCGACCGGGATCCTTCGGCCCCGGAACCCGCAGGGGAAGCTCGCCGTCGACCGGCGGGGGAAACGCCGCGGTGATTTTGGAAAGTCCCCCTCTCGTGCGGCTCTTTTTGCTCTCGACCGCGCTGATCTCGCTGCTCGCGTCCAGAGCCGCAACCGCGGTCGACTGCGAAGCGTACGTGGTCGAGAAGGGGGATTCCATCGCCGAGATTGCCCGCCTGTGCGGTATCAGCCAAAGAGCGCTGCTGGCGGCCAACGGCCTGGACAAGGAGAGCGTGATCCGCCCCGGAGACGTGCTGCGGATTCCCGAGATCCTGCTGGACGGCTGGACCCGGAGTCATCTCGTGGAGAAGGGCGACACGCTCTGCCGCGTCGCGCGACGCTACGGCGTGGACCTCGACGAGCTGCGCCGGGTCAATCGAATCGACGCCGACGGCAGGCTCGAGATCGGCAGGCGACTGGTGATACCCAAAGGAAAGCGGGTGGACCTCTCGGCGGAGAAGGACCCTTCGGCAAAGAACGCAGGCGGCGAGGATGGAGACGAGCAGCTCTGGGACGGAAAGATGACCGTGGTCCGCGTGCGAGACGCCGAGAGAAAGACGATCACTGTCTTGGATCGGCGCGGGCGGGTCCGGCGCTACGCGCGCAGGACGATCAGCCGGCTGGCGCGATCGAAGGGAGGGCGAGTGCGGCTGCTTCATCCGCGGTTGATCCGCTTGCTGGGAAAGGTCGCGGAGTCCTTTTCCGGGCACGAGATCGAGATCATCTCGGGTTACAGGCCGCCCCGGCGCGGCCACCGGTCCCAGCATGCGAAGGGCCGCGCGATCGACTTTCGCGTGCGCGGCGTTTCCAACTCGACACTGTTTCGCCTGATTCGCGGCTTTTCCAAGGTGGGGGCCGGCTACTATCCGAACTCGACCTTCGTCCACCTCGACGTACGCGATCGAAAATACCTCTGGATCGACGTCTCGGGCCCGGGCGAGCCGGCCCGCTACGTCGAGGTCGACGAACACGCGCTCGCCGCCGAGGCGGACGACCCGATCGAAAAAGCCCGAGGATCTCCGGCCTCGGACCGCACGGAAGCCGAGGACGACGAAAGAGAAAACGAACCGCGAAAGCACTTGTCAGATGCAAAGAGGTGGCGAGGAGTCACCGGACGCAGGCCGCGTGGATTGATTCCGCCTCCATGAAGAGGCCCGGCTTCGAGGCAGAGCACACGGACGCTGCGGGACGCCCGGTCGCTTCTGGATGACCGACGTCCCACAACGCTCCGGTGCTCATCGCCACGGACACGACGCCCGCAACGAGAGCTTTGAAAGCTACCTCATCTGTACTTCTGCGGCTGAACCGGCGACGGCGGCATCGGCAGTGGCTTGCGTTTGCGCGAAGCGGTCTTCTTCTTGGTGGTCTTCTTCTTGGTGGTCTTCTTCTTGGCGGTCTTCTTCTTGGTGGTCTTCTTCTTGGCGGTCTTCTTCTTGGCGGTCTTCTTCTTGGCGGTCTTCTTCTTGGCGGTCTTCTTCTTGGCGGTCTTCTTCTTGGCGGTCTTCTTCTTGGCGGTCTTCTTCTTGGTGGTCTTCTTCTTGGCGGTCTTCTTCTTGGTGGTCTTCTTCTTGG
>CAZHCG010000036.1:0-34078 GCA_964530995.1 uncultured Myxococcales bacterium | reverse complement strand
CACCCCTGATCTTCTAGCACGAGCGGCCGGCTTTGCGGACCGCGGAGAAGCTGGCGGCAATTTTTTTGACTATTTATACTACATGCACCTACAATCTCAGCGAGACCGTGGATTCGAGCAGCGAGGTGAAGCGCATGATCAGCCCTGGAAGCCGGAAACGCACGAAAAAGGCGCCGCCCGCCGCGCTGGCGGTCACTGTACTGATCGCGGTCGGGGCCGGCGGGTGCGCTACGACGCGAGGCGTGATGCACGAGCAGATTTCCGAGCTGGAGCGCGAGGTGACGCGCCTCGAGGCCGAGAAGGCCAACCTGGCGGCTCGCAGCTCCCAGCTCGACGACGAGCTGGTGCTGTGCCGTGAGCGCGCCGAGGCCCGCTCCAGGCGGCAACATCGCCAGCGGGAGCTCGAGGTGGTCCGGATCGGCCCGGAGAGCCGCAGAGCCGCGTTGCGGCCCGAGACGCAGGAAGAACCGGAAGAGATCGCCGACGACGGCGAAGGAGAGCGTCCGGTGCTGCGACTGGTAGGAGACCGATCCTCGGGCGAAACGGGCGGGGGAGGCGGACCGTTGCCCCCGGTGCCCACGGTACGCGCGGGGGAAAGCCTCGGGGTGGCGCCGATGGACGGAGCGGGCAGCGCGGCCGCGTCCTCCGGAGGCGGTCCGATGGACCTCTTTCATCAGGCCTACCGCGCCTATTCCAACAAGAGCTACCAGCGCGCGCTGGAGGGATTCGCCGCTTTCCTGCGCGAGCATCCGGACCACGAGTACGCGGACAACGCCCTGTTCTGGCGCGGAGAGTGCCACCTGGCGTGCGGGCGGCTGCTGAAGGCCGTCGGTGAGTTCGAGCGGGTCCTGCGCCGCTATCCCGGCTCCGAGAAGAAGCCTTCGGCGCTCTACCGGATCGGGTTCGTCTACGACCAGCTACACGACAGGAGCAAGGCGCGGCACTATTATTTCAAGGTGGTGGAACGACATCCCGGGACAGAAGCGGCCAGACGCGCCAGCAGGAGGGTCGCCGCCCTGGGCGGCGACGGGGCGGGCGGAGAGTTGGTGACGACCGCTGTCGAGAGGTGAAGTCATGTATCGGTTTGCAAAAATGGGACTGTCCGCGGTGCTGGCGTTTTCGGCCTTTCTGGTCGTGGGTGCGGCGCCCGCCCAGGACGAGGTGCAGTACGAACGGGATCTCAAACCGGGGCTGAACATCCACTACGACGGTGGAGAATCGGCGCTGGCCCGTGCCGCCCGCGAGGGGACTTCGGTCGTGATCTCCGGTCAGGGTCCGGTCCGGCGCGAGGCTCGGACGGATCGCTACACGGTCCGCGAGGGCGACACGCTGTGGGACATCTGCATCAAGTTCTTCGGCGACCCCTACGTCTGGCCACGGATCTGGTCGTACAATCCCCGCATCACCAACCCCCACTGGATATATCCCGGCGAGGTCGTGCGGCTGCGTCCCGGCGAGGACCGGCCGGTCGCCGCGGACGAGGTGGCGACGCCCGCGCCGGTGGTGCAGCGCAGATCCAAGGAGCTGCTGGTGCGCAACCGGGGCTTCGTCGACAGCAAGGGTCTGGAGCAGTCGGGGGAGGTCGTGGGCGCGCACAAGCAGGTCAGGATGCTGGCGCAGTACGACGAGGCCTACGCCGGGTTTCCCGAGGACGTCGAGGTCCGGCCGGGCGACGAGTTCTCGGCCTACGAGATCCTGGGCCCGGTGGACGGTATCGACGACCCGGACACGGAGATCGGAAAGCTGGTCGAGATCCTGGGAGTGGTCAGGGTCACCAGCTTCGACAGGGAGAACCGCATCGCGCGGGTGGTGATCGACGAATCGATGCGGCCCATCGCCCGCGGCACCAAGCTCGGCGAGGTCCACAGGAGGTTCGATCTCGTGCCGCCGGTCGTCAACGGGCGCGACCTGGAAGGTCACATCATCGCCTTTCTCGACCCGATCAACATGGCCGCCGAGCACCAGATAGTGTTCGTCGACCGCGGACGCGAGGACGGAGTTCGCGAGGGCAACCGGTTCTTCGCCGTCGAGCGGCGCGATCGCTACCGCCGCAGCCAGGATCGCGAGGACGACCGGGGGGGATTTCCGACCGAGGTGCTCGCCGAGATGCGGGTGATCGAGGCCAGGCCCCACACCGCGACCTGCCTGGTGACGGCCTCGGCGCTGGAGCTCAGCGTCGGCGAGAAGGTGGAGATGGTCGAGGGCTACTGACCGAACCCGTTGAAATCAAACCATATTCACCCCTTTTTTTTGCTTGGGACAAAAACGGGGTTGACGGTCGCCCCGGCCGATCCCTATTACTCTTGCCTCGCCGAGACCCAAAACGATGGACCGAGAAGCTGAAAAATCCGAGCAGAGCCGCGGGAGCCCGACCCGCCTGGAGCGGGGCGGCGAGGGTTACCCCGCCGAGCTGGAGCGCCTCTCCGACCCGCCGGCGGAGCTGTTCGTTCACGGCCGGCTGCCCGGCGAGTCGCTGGTGGCCGTGGTTGGATCGCGCGACGCCGACAAGTCGATGCTGCGCTTCGCCGAGGAGCTCAGCGCCGGGATTGTCGATTGCGGCCTGGGCGTGGTCTCCGGCGGGGCTCACGGCGTCGACACCGCGGCCCACCGCGGGGCGCTGGCGGCCGGCGGAAGCACCGTCGTCGTGCTGGGCTCCGGTTTCGGGCACGTCTACCCGGCGGCCAACCGCGAGCTGTTCCACGCCGCGATCGGAAAAGGGGCCGTGCTCACCGAGTTCGAGCGGGATTGCCCGCCCACGCGCTGGACCTTCCCGCGCAGGAACAGGATCGTGGCCGCCCTGGCCGAGGCGGTGGTGGTGGTCCAGGCCAGGGAGCGCTCCGGAGCGCTGATCACGGCGGCCCGCGCCCGCGAGCTGAGGTTGCCGCTGGGAGCGGTTCCCGGCTCTCCGCTCGACCCGCGCAGCCGCGGTTGCAACGAGCTGATTCGTCGCGGCGCGGCCGTGATCGAGAGCGCGGCCGACGTGCTGGAAGCGATCGGCCGGCGGTCGCCCGGAGATCAACTGGGCTTGCCGGGGCTCGAATCGCGAGGTATGGAGTCGTCGCCCGGGCCGAGAGGCGATCTCGGCGACCGGGACAGAGCCGTGCTCGAGAAGCTGGGGGCGACCCCGGCTCACATCGACGAGATTGCGAGCTGGGTGGGGCTTTCGGCCTCCGAGGCGCAGGCGACGATGTTGAATCTGGAGCTGGCCGGGTTCGTCGAGGACCGCGGTGGAAAGTTGTTCGTCAGGGTGGGGTAAAAGGGAGTTTCTAAAGGCGTATGTCCAAGTCTTTGATAATCGTCGAGTCGCCCGCCAAGGCGCGTACGATCCGCAAGTTCCTGGGGTCTTCGTACTCCGTCAAGGCGTCTCTGGGTCACGTCAAGGATTTGCCCAAGTCCAAGATGGGAGTCTCGGTCGACGGCGGTTTCAGGCCCGAGTACCAGGTGATTCCCGGCAAGCGCAAAGTGCTCGGGGAGCTGGTCCGCGCCGCCAAGTCGGTCGGCGAGATTTTCCTGGCGCTCGACCCGGACCGGGAGGGCGAGGCGATCGCCTGGCACATCGCCGAGGAGCTCGGCGTGGACGACGGACGGCTGCTGCGAGTGCTGTTCAACGAGATCACCAAAAAGGGTGTCACCGAGGGGCTGCGCAATCCCCAGCCGCTCGACAGCCGCAGGTTGGAGTCGCAGCAGGCGCGACGCATTCTCGACCGGCTGGTGGGCTACGAGATCTCTCCGATCCTGTGGAAGAAGGTGCGGCGCGGTCTCTCGGCGGGGCGCGTCCAGTCGGTGGCCTTGCGGCTCGTGGTCGAGCGCGAGCACGAGATTCGCCAGTTCGTTCCCCGCGAGTACTGGAAGATAACCGCCGAGCTGAGCGGCGAGAAGCCGCCGGCCTTCACCGCGCGTTACCACGGACGCGACGGGAGCAAGGTCGAGGTGCCGGACGGCGAGACGGCCGAGCGGATCAAGCGCGAGATAGAGGCCGCCTCGCTGAAGGTGGAGAAGGTCGATCGCAGGCAGCGCCGGCGCTCGGCTCCCCCGCCCTTCATCACCAGCCGCCTCCAGCAGGAGATGGCCACGCGCTACCGCTTTACCGCCAAGCGGACGATGCGGGTCGCCCAGCAGCTCTACGAAGGAGTCGACCTGGGCAGTGGAGGCACGGTCGGACTGATCACCTACATGCGCACCGATTCGGTGCGTCTCGCCGACGACGCCGTGGCCGAGGCGCGCGAGGTGATCGCCGAGCGCTACGGCGAGAAGTCCCTGCCTGCCAAGCCCAATCGCTATCGCAGCCGCAAGGGGGCGCAGGACGCACACGAGGCGATCAGGCCCACCTCGGCGCGCTTCGCGCCCCAGGAGGTGGGCAAGTACCTGAGCGCCGACCAGCGCAAGCTATACCGCGCGGTCTGGGAGCGCTTGATGGCCTGCCAGATGAAGCCGGCGCTCTACGACCAGACCACGGTGCACATCGAGGCCGGCGAGCATCGGCTGCGCGCCAGCGGCTCCGTGTTGCGCGACCCCGGTTGGTTGCAGGCCGTCTCCAGCTCGGAGTCGAGCCCGGCGAACGGCAACAACGCAGAGGAGAGCGTGGAGCTGCCCGACGTCGACAAGGGGCAACCGCTGCGGCTGACCGAGCGCGGAATCGAGATCGATCAGAAGTTCACCCAGCCGCCGCCGCGTTTCACCGAAGGGACCCTGATTCGCGAGCTCGAGGAGCGCGGAATCGGCAGACCCAGCACCTACGCCACGATCCTGTCCACGATCCAGGCGCGCCGCTACGTGCAGAAGGACGAGGGTCGGCTGCATCCATCCGATCTCGGCGAGCTGGTCACCGAACGACTCGTCAAGCATTTTCCGCGCATTCTCGACGTGGATTTCACCGCCTCGATGGAGGAGTCGCTGGACAAGATCGAGGAGGGCGAGCAGGACTGGGTGACGCTGCTCGAGGAGTTCTACCGGCCGTTCCACGAAGAGGTGACCCAGGCCTTCAAGAAGATGAAGGACGTTCGCGAGCTGGTTGAGGAGACCGACGAGAAGTGCGAGGTCTGCGGCAAGCCGATGGTCGTCAAGTGGGGCCGCAACGGCAAGTTCCTCGCCTGCTCGGGCTATCCCGAATGCCGCAACACGCGCGAGCTGAGCCAGCGCTCCGCGGCCGGCGCCGAGGAGCCGGTCGACGTCGAGTGCGAGATCTGCGGGCGGCCGATGGTGCGCAAGCGCGGACGTTTCGGGGAGTTCCTGGCCTGCACCGGCTACCCGAAATGCAAGGCCACGCGCTCGATACCGACCGGGATCAAGTGCCCTCGCAAAGGTTGCCCGGGAGAGCTGGTCGAGCGGCGCACCAAGCGCGGGCGGCTGTTCTACGGCTGCAGCGAGTACAGGCGTAGCGGCTGCGAGGTGGTGGTCTGGGGCACGCCGGTGCGCGAGAAGTGCCCCGAGTGCGGCGCCGAGCTCCTGGTCGCGACCAACCGCCGCCGCGGCGGCGGCCGCCAGCTCAAGTGCATCGCAGAGGGCTGCGACTACAAGCGCACCGAGGAATAGCGCCCGATGTCAGCGGGCGAGCAGGTGACGGTCGTCGGCGCGGGGCTGGCCGGTTGCGAAGCCGCCTGGCAGCTCGTCGAGCGAGGCGTACCGGTCGTCCTGGTCGAGATGAAGCCGCTGCACCGCTCCCCGGCTCACTACGAAGACGGGATGGCGGAGCTGGTCTGCTCCAACTCGCTGAGAGGCGCCTCGACGAGCAACGCGGTGGGGCTGCTCAAGGAGGAGCTGCGGCGCCTGGGCTCTTTGTTGATGCGCTGCGCCGACGCCACCGCCGTTGCGGCGGGTCGCGCGCTGGCGGTCGATCGGCGCGCCTTTTCGCGCGCGGTCGAGAGCGCGATCGCGAGCCATCCCGCGATCCGGGTGGTTCGCCGTCGGCAGCAGGGGCTTCCCGCGGACGGAGCGGCGATCGTGGCCAGCGGGCCGCTGACCGACGGGCTGCTGGCCGAGGACCTGTCCCGCCGCGGCGCGATCCTCGCCTACCACGACGCGATCGCTCCGCTGCTGGCGGCCGACGGAATCGACCGCTCGATCGTCTTCGCCGCGGATCGGCACGAGCCGCCTAACCCGGAGAACGAGCCGGCCTATCTCAACTGTCCCTTCGACGAGAAAGGCTACCGGCGTTTCGTCGCCGAGCTGATCGCGGCCGACAAGACGCCGCTTCGGGATTTCGAGCGCGCGCCGTTCTTCGAGGGCTGCCTGCCCGTCGAGGAGATGGCCGCCCGCGGACCGCTGACCCTCGCCCACGGTCCGCTCAAGCCGATCGGCCTGCTCGATCCGCGCAGCGAGAAGAGACCGTTCGCCGTGGCGCAGCTGAGACCGGAGGACGCGGCGCGCAGCGCCTACAACCTGGTCGGGTTCCAGACACGCCTGACGCGCCCGGAGCAGCGACGGGTGCTGCGCACGATACCCGGATTGGAGCGGGCCTCGTTCGAGCGCTACGGCCAGGTACACCGCAACTCGTTCGTGTGCGCTCCCGAGACGCTGGACGACCGGATGCGTCTGCGCGGCGCGCCCGGAGTGAGGCTGGCCGGACAGCTGACCGGAGTAGAGGGATACGTCGAGTCGATCGCGTCCGGCTGGCTGGCCGGTCTGCTCGCCGCGGCCGAGGCGAGCGGCGAGACGATCGAGCCGCCGCCCGCGGAGACCGCGATCGGCGGGCTGTACCGGCACACTCGATGCGGAGCCGGGAGTTACCAGCCCTCCAACGTGGTCTGGTCGATGATCGAGACCGAGCGCCGGCGGCGCGGAGAGAAGAAGCGCGAGCACCGGGCCCGGGCCGCGCGGCGGGCGCTGGAACGGCTGGAGGAGTGGATCGCCGGATGCTTGGCGCCCTCCGAACGCTGAGGCGCGCCGCCGCGGCGGATTCCTTTTTCGCCAGCGGGCCCGGCTTCGGGTACCATTCGGGCATGACGCTCGAGCTGAGAGACGCGATCGACGAGTGGCTGCGCTACATCGAGCACGAGCGCCGGCTGGCGCCGCGCACGGTCGCGGCCTACGAGCGGGCGGCGCGGGAGCTGATCGAGTTCCTTGAGCGGCGAGGTCTGCCGACGGAGGCGGCGCGGGTTGACTCCAGCGTCGTGCGTGCTTACCTTGCCGCGCTGTACGGCCGGAACGGAGCCGTCACCATCGCCCGCAAGCTAGCCTCTCTGCGCGCCCTGTTCGCGTACCTGAGGCGGCGGGGACACATCGTCGACGACCCGGCCGCCGCCGTCTCGACCCCTCGCGTCAGGCGGCGACTTCCGCGCTTCGTTTCGGTGGATGAGGCTTTTCGCATGGCCGACGGAGAATGGCCCGACTCGCCGGTGGGAAGGCGGGATCGGGCCGCGCTCGAGACGCTCTACGGGGGCGGCCTGCGGGTCGGCGAACTGGTGGGTCTGGATCTGGGCTCGCTCGACACTCGAGCGGGCCGGATCCGCGTGAGCGGCAAGGGCGGCAAGGAGAGGATCGTGCCGATCGGCAAGGCGGCGCTCGAGGCGCTGAAAGACTACCTGCCGCTGCGGATCGAGGTGGTCGATCGCGGCCGGACGCCGCACCCGCGCGCGCTGTTTCTCGGCCGGCGCGGAGGCAGGCTCTCGGCCCGCGCGGTGCAGCGGATGACCCGCGCTCGCGGAATCGAGTCCGGGACCCGGGAGGCGGTTCATCCGCACGCGCTGCGTCACTCCTGCGCGACCCACCTGCTGGACGGCGGCGCCGATCTGCGGGTAATCCAGGAGCTGCTCGGCCACTCCAGCCTCTCCACCACTCAGCGCTACACCCACGTCAGCCTCGACGGCCTGATGGAGGTCTACGACAACGCTCATCCGCTGGCTCGCAAGTCGAGGCCCCCGGCGGACGAGCACGGCGCGAGCGAGGAGCACGGAGACGACTGATGACCAACACCATCGAGCAGTTTCGAGCGACGACCGTCGTCGCGATCCGCAAGGAGAACGCGATTGCCGTGGCGGGCGACGGCCAGGTCAGCCTGGGAGAGACCGTGGTCAAGACCCGCGCCAGGAAGGTGCGCCGCCTGGCAGAGGGAAAAGTGGTCGCCGGCTTCGCAGGCGCCAGCGCGGACGCCTTCACCTTGTTCGCCAGGCTGGAGGAGAAGCTCGGCGAGCACGGGGGCAAGCTGAAGAGGGCCGCGGTCGAGCTGGCAAAGGACTGGCGCACCGACCGCGTTCTGCGCCGCCTGGAGGCGATGCTGGTCGCGGTCGACCGCGAGTCGTCGCTGCTCGTCTCCGGCAGCGGAGACGTGATCGAGCCGGACGAAGGCGTGCTGGCGATCGGCTCCGGCTCGGGCTACGCGCGCGCTGCGGCCCGGGCTCTCCTGGATCACACGGAGATGAGCGCGGCCGAGGTCGCGCGCGAGTCGTTGCGGATCGCGGCGTCGATCTGCGTCTACACCGGCGGCGACGTCCTGGTCGAGGAGCTCTGACCGCCGGCGGACGGGAGGAGAGATGAGCAACAACGAGCAGCTACCGGTGGCGGCTACCTTCACGCCGCGCGAGATCGTTTCCGAGCTGGATCGCTACATCGTCGGCCAGGACAGGGCCAAGCGCGCCGTGGCGATCGCGTTGCGCAACCGCTGGCGGCGCCAGCAGGTTCCCGGCGATCTGCGCGACGAGATCGCGCCGAAGAACATCATCATGATCGGGCCGACCGGCGTGGGGAAGACCGAGGTGGCGCGCCGCCTGGCCAAGCTTGCCCAGGCACCGTTCGTCAAGGTCGAGGCCTCGAAGTTCACCGAGGTGGGCTACGTGGGGCGCGACGTTGAATCGATCGTGCGCGACCTGGTGGAGTCGTCGGTCAACCTCGTGCGCCGCGAGGAGGAGGAGCGCGTGCAGACCAAGGCGCGCGACCTGGCGCAGGATCGGGTGCTGGATCTGATCGCGCAGCAGGAGCAGCCCCCCCGGAGCGCTCCCTCGTACGAGGTGCAGCCCGAGATCGACCGCTCGGCATTGATCTCGGATCTGCGCCGCCGGCTGCGCGGCGGAGAGTTCGACGAGCGCTGGGTGGAGCTCGAGGTCTCGGACAACAGCTTTCCGATGATGGAGGTCTTCAGCTCCGCCGGGCTGGAGGACATCAACCTCAAGGACATGTTCCAGAACCTGCCGGGCTTTCGCGGCAAGACCAAGAAGCGCAAGGTCAAGGTGCCCGAGGCGCTGGAGATCTACACGCAGCAGGAGTCGGAGAAGCTGATCGACCTGGACGCGGTGCAGCAGGAGGGACGGCGGCGCGCGGAGCAGACCGGGATCGTCTTCGTCGACGAGCTGGACAAGATCGTGGGCAGGTCCCGGGACGATCGCGGTCCGGACGTCTCGCGCGAAGGAGTGCAGCGCGACCTGCTGCCGCTGGTGGAGGGCTCGACGGTCAACACCAAGTACGGCGTGGTGCGCACCGATCACGTGCTGTTCATCGCCGCCGGGGCCTTCCACGTCAGCAAGCCGGCCGACATGGTTCCCGAGCTGCAGGGGCGGTTTCCGATCCGGGTCGAGCTCGATTCGCTGGGCAGCGAAGATTTCGTGCGGATCCTGACCGAGCCGCGCAATGCGCTGGTCAGGCAGTATTCGGCCCTGATGAAGACGGAGGACGTCGAGCTGGAGTTCACCGAGGACGGAATTCGCGCCGTGGCCGAGACAGCCGCCGAGGTCAACGGCTCGATGGAGAACATCGGAGCACGACGCCTGTACACCGTTCTCGAGCACCTGCTCGAGGATCTCTCCTTCCACGCACCGGAACGCCGAGGCCAGAACGTGAGGATCGACGCGAACGTCGTGCGCGACGCGCTCACCGACGTCCTGGAAAGCGACGATCTGTCCCGCTTCATTCTCTGAGCCGGGCTTGCCATCTGCGCCGATATAGAGCACTAATGGTGTTTGTTCTTGATATGATAGTCTTGGCGTCGGCTTTTTGTCGTCGAAGACGGTTTTTCACTTCGAATCGATGTGAAAGCCGCGGTAGCAGCGCCCACGGAGGATCGTGTTGGAGTTGCCGGATTCGAGCCTCGTGCCGAAAAAGGCCCCTGGCGATACAGCGGCGGGCTCGCTGGACGTGATGGGGGAGATGTTCCTCTCCGCCGTGGACGGCGAATCGGCGATATCCGAGATCGGAGAGCAACTGGGTTTCGACGCGGCGCTGGCGGCGCGCATCGCCGGCGATCTGGCGCGCCGCGGTCTGATCGAGATTCCGGGATTCGAGGTGGAGGCGGGCGCCGGGCGAAGGGGCGAGTCGAAGCAGTCCGACGAGACGAGCGGTTCGGGCGGTCCCGCCCCCACGGGGCTGGAGGAGGAAGTGGAACGGCTCTACGAGAGCCTGTCAGAGATGAACTACTACGAGCTGCTGGGCGTCGCTCCGGACGCGGATCGCCGCCAGATCCGCTCCGCCTACTTCGATCTCTCCAAGAGGCTTCACCCCGATCGCGCCTTCGGCCGCCACCAGGGCGAGCTGCGGCACAGGATGGAGATCGTGTTCGGGCGCGTCTCGCAGGCATACGAAGTCGTCTCCAGCGCCGAGCGGCGGGCGGCGTACGACGAGTACATCTCGGATCAGCTCGAGATCTGGCGAATAGAGCGGCAGCTTCGATCCGCCAGCGAGGCCGGTAGATCCGTTTCCAAAGAGGTCGAAGCGCCCGAGGAAGAACGAGAGGATCGTGTCGTGGAGCCGTCCCGCTCGACGGCCGGAGGAGCCGCCGCCGCCCGAAAGCCGGAGCGCCGCGCGCCGAGCCGTGAGCCGCGGGAGGAGGGGGCGCCTGCCGACCGCCCCGAAAGACGCACGATTCCGGCTTCGCCCAGGGCCCACGATGAGCGGCGCAGGAGTTGGAAGCGGATGCGCGCCGCCCGCGCGTTCAAGCGGGAGATGGGCATCTCCTCTCCGGCCGAGGCCAGGAGGTCGCGGCCTCCTCGCGTCGATGTCGAAAACAGCCTGGCGCTCGCCTCGATCGCGTTGGAGCAGCGCCAGTACTCCCAGGCGGTGGGATCGCTGGAAGAGGTGTTGAGCGCCGATCCGGAAAACCGGCGCGCCCGCGAGATGATGGACAGCGCCAGGGTCGGAAGCAAGAGGGAGCTTGCGGTCAAGTACCTGGGGCAGGGAAGGTACGAGCGCCAGGGCGGAGATCCGGAGCAGGCTCGACGGAGCTTCGAGAAGGCGGTCGAGGCCGACGAGAACAACGCTGAAGCGATGTACCAGCTCGCCGACCTGTTGCTGGATACCAGGCAGAACCTGCCGCGGGCTCTCGAGCTGGCCCAGAGGGCTGCCGCGACTGGACACAAGGCCCGATACTTCGCTACTCTAGGAGAGATCCTGATCCTGGCGGGAGAGAACGAGAAGGCCGCGGAGGTTTTTCGCAGAGCAATCAAATTGGAACCTCGCAACAGCAGATACAAGAGGCGCATCAAGGCTTGCAGCAAGCGTTAGCCGCCCGGGAGGGTCGAGAGGTGAGAGCGGTATGGACAAGGTAATCGGCATCGATCTGGGGACAACGAATTCCTGCGTCGCGGTGGTCGCCGGTGACGCGCCGGCGGTCGTGCCCAATCGCGGGGGGTACAAGACGACGCCGTCGATGGTCGCGGTCACCGAGGCCGACAAGCGCCTGGTGGGGCACATCGCCAAGAGGCAGGCGATCACCAACTCCGAGAACACGGTCTCCGCGGTCAAGCGGCTGATCGGGCGCAAGTGGAGCTCTCCGCCGGTCGTGGCGGCCAAGGAGTCCGCGCCCTACAAGGTCGCGGAGGGTCCGCACGAAGACGTGCGGATCGAGCTGCGGGGCAAGCTCTACTCCGTGCCGGAGATCTCGGCGATGATCCTGCAGGAGATGAAGGTCATCGCCGAGGACTATCTCGGCGAGCCCGTGGAGCGCGCCGTGGTGACCGTGCCGGCCTACTTCAACGACAACCAGCGACAGGGCACGCGGGACGCCGGCACGATCGCGGGCCTGGAGGTGATCCGGATCATCAACGAGCCGACCGCGGCCGCGTTGGCCTACGGTTTCGGCAAGAAGGTCGATCGGCTGGTCGCGGTCTACGACCTGGGCGGCGGCACCTTCGACATCTCGATATTGGAGATCGGCTCCAACGAGGTGTTCAAGGTGATCTCCACGGCGGGCGACACCTTCCTCGGAGGCGAGGACTTCGACGCGCGGGTCATGGACTGGCTGGTCGAGGGCTTCAAGGACGAGCACGGCGTCGACCTGCGCTCCGATCGGATGGCGTTGCAGCGTCTCAAGGACGCAGCGGAGAAGGCCAAGATCGAGCTTTCGGGGCAGGTCGAGACCGAGATCAACCTGCCGTTCATCATCTCGGTGGGGCAGAACGAGGCTCTGCACCTGCAGCGCACCTTGCGCCGCGAGACCTACGAGGAGCTGGCGTCGGACCTGGTCGCGCGCACAATCGATATCTGCGGGGCGACGCTCAAGGAGGCCGGGCTCGGCGCCGGCGAGGTGGAGGACGTGATCCTGGTGGGCGGCATGACCCGCACGCCTTGCGTGCAGCGCGCCGTGGCGGAGCTCTTCGACCGCGAGCCCTGCAAGGGGGTCCACCCCGACGAGGTGGTCGGGCTGGGCGCCGCGATCCAGGCCTCCGCGCTCGTCGACGAGGCGAGCGAGATACTGCTGCTCGACGTGACCCCGCACACGCTGGGGATCATGATCGTGGGCGGCTACTTCGAGGATCTGATTCCGCAGAACACGACGGTCCCCACGGCGCGCTCCAAGATCTTCACCACGGTCCGCGACAACCAGACCGCGGTCAAGATCCTGGTGCTGCAGGGCGAGAGCGAGCGCGCCGAGGAGAACGAGATGCTCGGCGAGTTCGTGCTGACCGGTCTGCGCAAGGCGCCCAAGGGACAGGTGGAGGTAGAGGTGACCTTCGAGATCAACGCCGACGGAATCGTCAGCGTCTCCGCCAAGGACCTGGAGACCGGGCTGGAGCAGTCGATCCAGGTCACCGCCTCCTCCGGCTTGACCGACGAAGAGATCAAGAAGATGGCGGAGGAGAGCAGGGAGTACATGGTCGACCGCCGGGCGGACGAGGAGTTCGAGGCCGCGAGGCAGGAGGCCGAGAAGATCATGCGGGACATCGATCGGATGTTCGGCAAGGTCGAGGAGGCCGTGCAGGGATCGGAGTTCGGCCAGGAGGCGCTGGGCAAGGCGCGCGATCTGCTGGATCGGGCCGGCTCGGCGATCGAGGCGCAAAATGCCGAGAAGCTCTCCGAGACGGTCGAGACGCTGAAGCGTACCCAGAAGATGTTCAAGGGGGTGCTGGCCCGGTCCTGAGCCGGGAGCCGGCCGGCCTGCGAGATGAGCGACGACCAGCAGAGAAAGAGATGGGCCGCGACGCTCGACGAGGCCGGATTGCTCGACGAGATCGACGATCAGTGGATCCTGCCCGGCGAAGAGCCGCGCGACGGAGCCACCGTCCAGGTAGAGGAGAGGGAACGGGAGACGGGGGAGGATCAATCCTCGAAGGCCCAAGCGCGGGCTCCTAGCGACGACAGCTTGCCGCCGCGGGGAGAAGGGATCCAGCGCGCTTTGGACCACAAGTCGGGCGGGGCCAAGCGCACGATGATCGGGATACCGCAGTCGGACGCTTCTCACGAGTCGCCACGCGGGGCGGAAGGACGAGACGAGGAGCGGGACGAGGACGAGACGCCGGTCGTCGCGGTTCGCGGCCGGATGATCTCCGTGCCGCCCTCTCCCGAGGAGAACGTCTCCCAGGGAATGATCGTGGACGAGCCGCCCCAGGAGAGCGGGCCGCGATTCTCCGAGCGAGAGACGATGGGAGCCAGACCGCGCAATCGTCGCTCCTCCGAGAGCAGCCGAGGAAAAGAAGGCACCGGCGACGATCGCGACGAGATGGACGCCCGCTACGACGCCGGGGACTACAGCGGTGCGCTGGAGATCGCCGAGCGCATTCTCTCCGAGCGCTCGGACGACCAGCAGGCGTCCCGCGTCAAGGAGCAGTGCCGCCAGGTCCTGCTCCAGATGTACGAAGCGCGGATGGGATCGCCGGACCACGTGCCCGAGGTGTCGGTCGCCCAGCAGGACCTGATCTGGCGGAACCTGGATTCCGCCATGGGTTTTCTGCTCTCGCGGATCGACGGTTTCAGCACCTACGAGGATATCATCGACGTCTCGGGGATGCCTCGTTTCGAGGCTTGCCGCATCATCGATCGGCTGCTTCAGGACGGAATCATCGAGTAGGGCGGGATGGAGGAGAGGGCAGGTCGGACAGGTAAGACAGGTCGGACAGGTCGGACAGGTCGGACAGGTCTGACCTGTCTGACCTGTCTTACCTTCCTCTCTCTCTCCACCGCCGCCGGGGAGCTGCCCGAGGCTATCTGGATCGGCCCGGACGGCGATCCGTTGCCCGAGGACGGGGCGCTCGGGGTCTGGGCTCTCGAGACCGACGGGCAGCCGGTCGCGCAATCTCCTCGCCGGTTTCGAATCGCGGTGCGCGCCGGAGGCGGGAGGCCCCGCACGAGAGTCTCGGTTCGGAGCGTTCCGTCCGGCGGTTCGAGAGCTCGCGACACGCTCGCGGACCTGCCGCTCGTTCGGGTCGAGGAGGGAATGCTGGCCACGCCGTGGCTGGTGGCCGTCTCCTCGCGAGAGGACCGAGAAGCTCCGGAGCTGGAGGGCAGGGCGCTGCTGGTGCGGCTGACCGACAGGGTCGAGGCGCGCGTGCGTCGCGGCGGAGGCAGGGCGCGGGTCTCGCTCAGGCGGGTCGCGCGACCGGCGGGCGAGGACCATCCGCTTTCGGTGCGGCGTCTTTCGGTGCGCGTCACCGTGCTGCGCGCACGGCGCGGCGGGCCGCCGGTGGTGGGCGGTGACGAACGGGGTGCGCGGGAGGTGGCGCGCCACCAGCTGGCCGTGCTCGACGAGGTGCTGGCCCAGTGCGCGATCCGGGTCGGACCGCCCCGGGAGGTGGAGGTGCTCGTCGCGGATCCGCCCGGTCCGTCGCTGCTCGCCGTGGGCGGCGATCTCGGCACGCCGTCGGCCGGCGGTCGAATCAGGCTGGAGGTGGACGGCCGCCGGCTGGATCCGTGGCACGTCGGCACGGGGAACACCCCGATCGAGACGGCACGCGATATCGCCTGGCGCCTGAGGGAGGCGGGCTACCTCGCCGATCCCAGCGCCAACGCGAGAAACCCCCACCAGGCGTACGGAACGGCGGACGTGGTGGTACGGCGAGCGGACGGGACGCCGGCGGAGCTGAGCGGGTGGCCCGGCGAGCCGCTCTCGACCGATCCGGCCCAGCCGCTGGAGATCGGATCGGTACGCCTGGAGGACGGGCTGCGCCCCTACGGCAGCAGGACGATCCTGTCGGGAACCGTCGAGGAGCGCGCGCTGGTCAAGCTGCTGGGCTCGACGGATCAGGAGACGGTCGACCTTTTCCTTGTCAATCGCTTCACGGGTGGCGGCAAGCAGGGCGAATCGTTCGTCCGCTCCAGCGGCTCGTCGCTGAGCGGGGTGGCGATCGCGGACCTGCTAGCGCTGGAGAGGACCCGTCAGACCTACGCCGTTGCCCACGAGATCGGACACGTGCTGCTGGACGAGCTGGGACATCCGGAAGATCGGGGCGATGATCGCCCCGGGCTGCTGATGCACTCGCGCTCCAGCTCCGCGGTGGACGGCCCGCGACGCATCACGCCGCGACAGTGCGAGCGGATGCGTCACTGCTTTTTCTTGAAACGGAACGCCTTGTCGAACGTGCCCCATCCTCCCTGAGGCGCGGGGAAGGTCCATCCGCGCAGGGTCTTTTTGATGCAACCCACCATCTGCGGGTCGCCGACCGAGTCGCTGTTGACGGAGATGGAGCCGACCTTGCCCCTGGGAGTGAGCCGAATCCTGAGATTGACCACGCCCTCGAGCAACGGATTTACCTTGAGCCTTCGCTCGTAGCAGGCCCGCACCCGGGCGAACCGCGCGTTGATGAACTTGTTGGTAGCCTGCGGATCGATCTTGCCCTGGCGCCCGCCGAAGCCGCCTTGGCGCATGCCCTTCTTTTTCTGGTCGTCCGTTTCTTCCTCTTCCTCCTCGGTGGCTACCGAGGAGCCCGCGTCCTCTTCCTCCATCGAGCCCAGCGGTTTGCTCGGAGCGGTGACGACCAGCGGAGCCGGCTCCTCGACCTGCTCGGGCTCGGGCGGTTCTTCGGGCTCGGCTAACGAATCGTTGTCGCGATTCATCACGAGGATCACCACGCCTGCGGCCAGGATTGCCAGGCCCAGCCCGAACAGGACAAAGACGAGCTTGCTTCCGCCGGAACGGGTCGGCGATTGCTTTTCGGTCATAAATGCACCTCGCGAGAAGCCCAGTCTACCACAGCGGTTTTTGCGGGCAATAAATTCGATTGCCCACTTCTTCCCACCCTGCTTCAGCGCGATTCATGCTTCGAGAAAGTACTAAAAAATTAGGCTCATGACTTGAATTGTATTTCAACCGGGGATCGATTTTGCGGAAAATTTGACACCGCATCACGGCTGTGGCTACTTGATATCGATCCGAGGGTGGATCAAAGTGGGAAAGTTATAATGTTCAAGGGCCGATACCTACATGCGGTGGACAGCAAGGGGCGCGTCAGCCTGCCGGCCAAGCTGCGGGAGGCCGTGGCTGCCTATCGCGACGACCGGCTCGTGCTGACCCATGCGCTCGACCCCGAGCACGACCGGCTGCACGTCTTTCCCCTGCCGCTCTGGGAGGAGTTCGAGGAGAAGCTGGCCCGCAAGCCGCTCTTCGACCGCAAGGCGGAGCAGATTCGCCTGCTGTACGTCGCTCCGGCCGTCGACTGCGCGATCGACGGGCACGGGCGCATTCTGATTCCGCCCGCGCTCCGCGAGCACGCCGGAATCGAGCGCGAGGCGATCTGGGTGGGAATGAACAGGATCCTCGAGCTGTGGGAGCCGCGCAGCTGGGAGGCGGCGGAGGCCGCCGCGCGGGATCGGATCGCCGAGGTGCGGCGCGATTTGGACGACTACGACCTTTGACGAGGGCGAGATGGATGTACCTTTCGACCACGAACCGGTGCTCCGCCAGCCGGTGCTCGATCTTCTCTCCCCCGAGCCGGGCAAGGTCTACTGCGACGCCACGGTGGGAGGCGGAGGGCACGCCGAGGCCGTGCTCGAGGCTTCCAATCCCGATGGTCGCCTGGTGGGGATCGACCGCGATCCCGAGGCGGTAGCGGCCGCGCGCAGCCGTCTCTCCCACTTCGGCGGGCGGGTCGAGATCCTGCACGGCCGCTTCTCCCGGCTCGAGGAGCTGCTCGCGCGGGCCGGGGTGAGTCGGCTCGACGGCCTGCTCCTCGATCTGGGCGTCTCCTCCCATCAGCTGGACAGGGCCGAGCGCGGGTTTTCCTTCATGCGCGTCGGCTCGCTCGACATGCGGATGGACTCCACCCAGCAGGAGACGGCGGCGACGCTGCTGCAGAGATTGAGCGAGGACGAGCTCGGAGACGTGATCCATCGGTTCGGCGGCGAGCGCATGGCGCGGCGCGTGGCGCGCTCGATCAAGGCGATGGAGGGAGACGGGCGTCTCAACACAACCGGCGATCTGGCGGTTGCCGTGCGGCGCGTCGTGGGGCGCGGCCGTCGGGGCGGAATCGACTCGGTGACCCGCACCTTCCAGGCGATCAGGATCGCGGTCAACGACGAGCTCTCCGAGCTGGAGAAGTTGCTGGACGCCCTCCCGGATCCGCTGGCGATCGGCGGACGGGTGGTGATCGTTTCCTTCCACTCGCTGGAGGATCGCGCGGTCAAGCGCCGTTTCGCCGAGCTGGCCGATCCCTGCGACTGCCCGCCGGGAATGCCGGAGTGCAACTGCCCGCCCCCGCGAGTCGAGTACGTGACCCGTCGCGCGGTGCGGGTCACGCAGCGGGAGGCCTCGGCGAATCGTCGCTCGCGAAGCGCCCGCGCGCGAGCGGTGCGGAGGGTCCGATGAGCGAACGCGCCACCGGTGCCGCCGCGAAAAGCGCCCGGGGACGCGGCGGATCGCTGCTGGCCTCGATCAGGCGATCGGGCGACGACGCCTTTTCCGCGCGGGAACGGGGAGGCGAGCGCCGGCCGGCGGTTCTCGGTCCGGTCTATTTGGCGCTGCTGGCGCTGATCGTCGTCGCGGTCACCTCCGCCTTTCTCTACCACCTGCACGTGCGCTTCGAGGGAGTCCGGCTGGGCTACGAGACCAGCCGGGCGCGGGCCGTGCACACCCGGCTGCTGCTCGAGCGCCGCGAGCTGCGCCTGGAGCTGGCCTCGTTGAAATCTCCGGATCGCGTCGAGGCCGAGGCCCGCGAGCGGCTCGAGATGCAGGTTCCCGACCATGAACGGATCGTTCCCGTCGAGGACGACCGGAGAGTCGTTTCCGCTTCGGGAGGAGCGATCTAGCCGTGTCGGTTCTCGGGCAGGGCAGGTCCAAGTGGATCAGAATCAGAATAATCGTCCTTTCCGCGGCGATGAGCGCGGGAGCGGTCGCCGTGGCGCACGGAGCGTGGGAGCTGGGCGTGGTGCGCGGCGAGGAGCTGACCGAGATGGCGCGGGAACAGTACACCCGGCGCCTGACGTTGTCCGCGCAGCGGGGAATGATCCTCGATCGCCACGGCGAGGAGCTCGCCGTCGAGGTGGAGGTGGAGTCGGTGTACGCCGATCCGCGCAGCGTGGAGGATCCCGTCCGCGGCGGGAGGCTGCTGGCTCCGCTGCTGGAGGTGCCCGAGTCGCGGCTGGTCGAGAAGCTATCCAGCGATCGGCACTTCGTCTGGCTGCGCCGCAGGGTCGGACCCGGGGTCGCCGAGAAGGTCAAGGAGCTGGACGTGGCCGGCGTCGACCTGGTCGAGGAGAGCAAGCGCTTCTATCCCGGCCGTACGCTGGCTTCGCACGTGATCGGTTTCGCCGGCGTGGATTCGCGCGGCCTGGAAGGAATCGAGCAACGCTTCGACGATTTGCTGCGGGGCAAGCGCGACGCGGCCATCGGGCTGAGCGACGCCGCGGGAAGGGTCGTCTTCGCCGACGGGCTGTTCGGTGCCGAGGGCGTGGTGGGCAGCAACGTGGAGCTGACGATCGACCGCACCATCCAGTACATCGCGGAGCAGGAGCTGGCCAACACGGTGCGCACCTTCGAGGCCAAGGCCGGGCACGTGATCGTGATGGATCCCCGCAACGGCGAAATCCTGGCGATGGTCAACAACCCGAGCTACAACCCCAACGCGATCGACAAGTCGACGGCTCGCAGCCGCCGCAACCGCGCGGTGCTCGACGTCTTCGAGCCCGGCTCGACGTTCAAGGTCTTCACCCTGGCGGCGGCGCTCAACTCCGGCGCGATCCGTCCCGACGACATGATCTACTGCGAGCGGGGGCGCCTGGAGATGTACGACGCCGTGATCCACGACGATCACCGCGACGGTTGGCTCAACCCCACCCAGTGTCTCAAGCGCTCCAGCAACATCTGTTTCGCCAAGATCGCTCTCGAAACGGGCAAGCGGCGTCTCTACCACTACCTGAGGCGGATGGGCTTCGGGGAGCGCGCCCACCTGAAGGTTCCCTACGAGATGCCCGGCACGCTGCTGCACTACAAGAAGTGGCGCGACTTCGACGCCGCCACGATCGCCTTCGGTCAGGGAATCGGCGTTACCGGGATCCAGCTGGCGACCGCGCTGTCGGCCGTGGCCAACGGCGGAACGCTGATGCGACCGCGGCTGGTCAGGCGCGTCGTCGGCTCGGACGGAAAGGTGATTCGCAAGTTCGGTCCCGAGCCGCGGCGGCGCGTGGTAAGTCGTTACGCCGCGCGGATGGTGGGCGACATGATGACGGCGGTAACCGAGGAGGGCGGGACCGGAACCCAGGCCACGCTCGACGGCTATCTGGTCGCGGGCAAGACCGGTACGGCGCAGAAGTCGACGGGTTCGGCGGGCTACGAGGAAGGCAAGTGGATCGCCTCGTTTCTCGGTTTCGTCCCCGCCGATCGCCCGCGGCTGGTGATCACGGTCGTGATCGACGAGCCGTTGATCAACCACTACGGCGGCACCGTCGCCGCCCCGACGATGCGGCGCATCGCGGACCAGGCGCTGCGCTATCTGGGCATCTCTCCGCGGCTGGAGAGCGAGAGCAAGCGCAGAAAGAGACGCGAGCGGGCCAAAAACGAGGAGGCCCGGCCGCCCCCCCCCGCCGCGGCGCGGGAGGAGGACGTCTTCCGGGAGACGCAGGACCTCGGGGAGGGGCAGGTACCGACCCCGGACGTGAGCGGCCGCTCGATGACCGCCGCGCTGGAGTCGCTGTCCGACGCCGGTCTGCGGGCGGTCTTCTTCGGGACCGGGATCGCGGTCGAGCAGGTGCCGCCACCCGGCAGCCCGATCGACGAAGGGGAGTTCGTGCAGGTCAATTTCCGGCCGCTGGTCGAAGCGGGGGAGAGGGAAGGCTCCGATGACGACCGTCGCTGAGATCGCCGCGCGGATACCCGCTGCCCGCTGGATCGGAGACGGCGGGGTCGAGGTGCGGGGAGCCTCCTGCGACTCGCGCCAGGTGGAGCCGGGGATGCTCTTCGCCGCGCTGCCCGGCGAGAAGACCGACGGTCGCCTGTTCGTGGACCAGGCGCTGGAGAGGGGCGCGGCGGCGGTGCTGTCGGGCGAGGCGCTCGAGAGGCGGGCGCCGGTGATCGTCGTTTCGGACGCGCGCGCCGCGCTGGGAGAGGCGGCCGCCGCCTGCTACGGAGACCCGACGCGGGAGCTGGGGCTGGTCGGAGTGACCGGCACAAACGGCAAGACGACGGTCGTCTATTTGGTAGAGGCCGCGCTGCGCTCGATCGGAGCTCGTCCGGGGGTGATGGGCACGGTCGAGCACCGCTTCGAGCAAAAGAGCTGGAGCGCGCGGCACACCACGCCGGAGGCGACTCTGATCCAGGCGGTGGCGCGGGAGATGGCGGACGCCGGGGCGACGCACCTGGTGATGGAGGTCTCCTCGCACGGTCTGGCGCTCGACCGGCACCGCGGCTGCGGGTTCGATGTGGTGGCGTTCACCAATCTGACCCAGGATCACCTCGATTTCCACGCCGACATGGAGGACTACGCGGCGGCCAAGCTGCGGCTGTTCGGCGAGGCGATCGCCGATCGACCGCGGGCCCGGATCGCGGTCAACGTCGACGACCCGTTTTCCGCCCGCATTCTCGAGACGGCCGAGCATCCGGTCCTGACCGTTTCGTGCGAGAGGAACAGCGCGGCGGACGTACGACCTTGCGGCGAGCCGCGGATCGGGATCGAAGGCGTCGAGGCCGAGGTGATCACTCCGGGCGGCGAGGTCCGCCTCAGCTCCCCGCTGCTGGGCGAGCACAATCTGAGCAACCTGCTGGTCGCGCTCGGGATCTGCTTGCAGCTCGGCCTGGATCCCGAGCGGGCGGCAAAAGGCCTCGGAGCCGTGGCGGCGATTCCGGGGCGCCTGGAGCGTGTCGCGGGCAGCGACGATTTCGCGGTGCTGGTCGACTACGCCCACACGCCGGACGCGTTGGAGAACGCGCTCGACGCGTTGCGGCCGCTGACCGCCGGACGCCTGATCTGCGTTTTCGGCTGCGGAGGAGATCGCGACAACGACAAGCGGCCGTTGATGGGCAGGGCCGTCGCAGCGCGGGCCGAGATCGCGATCGTCACCTCCGACAATCCGCGCCGCGAGGATCCCGACCGGATCATCGAGATGATCCTGCCCGGAGTCGAGGAGGGTGGCCTCGCTCGTATCGCGCTTGCCGACCTGACAAACGCCGAGCGGGGTTTCGCGGTGGAGCCGGACCGATCCGCGGCGATCCGGCTGGCGGTCTCGGCAACCGCGCCGGGAGACACCGTCCTGATCGCGGGCAAGGGCCACGAGGACTACCAGCTGCTCGGCGCGGAGACGATTCATTTCGACGATCGGAAGCACGCGGCGGCAGCGCTGGCGGAGCCGAAGGATGCGGAGGCGCGACGATGAGCGGGCTCGGCTGGAAGCTGGAGATGGTCGCGGGCATCGTGGGATGCGAGGCCGGCGAGGCTCGCTCCGCGCGGGTGGAGTCCGTTTCGATCGACTCTCGCCGGGACTGCCGGGGCGCGCTATTCATCGCGCTGAAGGGCGAGCGCTTCGATGGACACGATTTCGTCGCCGCTGCCGCCGAGCGCGGTGCGGTCGCGGCACTGGTTTCACGGCCGCTGGACGGAGTCGAAATTCCGCTTTTGCAAGTGGGCGACACGCTGCGCGCTTTGCAGAGCCTGGCGGTCGCCAGACGTCGCGAGATGCCGCTGCCGTTGCTGGCGATCACCGGCTCCAACGGCAAGACGACCACGCGGATGCTGGCGGCGGAGATCTGCGGTCGCGGCCACCGGGTTCATCAGCCGCCGCGCAACTTCAACAACCAGATCGGGCTGCCGCTGACCCTGTTGGGAATCGAGGCGGAGCACGAGGCGGCGATCGTCGAGATCGGCTGCTCGGATTTCGGCGAGATAAGAGAGCTGACGGAGCTGGCGCTTCCCGACGCGGGGCTGGTGACCAACGTCGGTCCGGCTCACCTGGAGCGGCTCGGCGATCTCGACGGCGTGGCGCGGGCCAAGGGGGAGCTGCTCGCCGGTTTGCCCGAGAGCGGCACGGCGCTGATCAACGCCGACGATCACCGCGTTTGCGAGATGCGCACGCCGGCGCGCCGCAGGATCACATACGGACGGCGGGCCGGGGTCGACGTGCGCCTGGTGGCGAGGCGCTCGCTGCCGAGCGAGGGGCGACAGCTGCTGGAGCTCGAGATCGCGGGCGAGAGCGTCGAGGCGAGGTTGGCGTTGCCCGGAGCGCACAACGCCGGCAACGCGGTCGCCGCCGCGGCGGGCGCGCTCGCGCTCGGATGCGGGACGGAGGAGATCGCCGCGGGGTTGGCCGGGGCCAAAGACGTTTCCGGCAGACTTCGAGCGCGACGGGCCGCGGGCGGCTGGTTGGTGATCGACGATTCCTACAACGCCAACCCGGGCTCCTGGCAGGCCGCGATCGAGGTGCTGCGGGAGCTGGCGGGCGAGGGCCGCCAGCTGGTCGTGCTGGGAGACATGCTGGATCTCGGAGAGGCAGCGGCAAAGGAGCACCGCCGACTGGGAGGCGCGCTGGTCCGCGGCGGCGCGGAGTCGCTGCTGGTCGTGGGGGACCACGCCGCCGAGGTGGTCGACGGAGCGCGCGAGGAGGGTGGCGCCCGGGTGCGGGCGGAGATTGTCGCCGACGCCGAGCTGGCGGCGGAGCGGGCGGGCGAGCAGTTGGAGGCCGGAGACGCGGTGCTGGTCAAGGGGTCGCGCAAAATGCAAATGGAACACGCCGTGACGGCGCTGTTGGGGGAGGAGCGATAGATGCTCTACGAACTGCTGTTTCCTCTGCGTGTCGAGTTCGAGTGGCTGGGCTGGCTCAACGTCCTGCGCTACGTACCGTTCCGCGTGATCATGGGCATGCTGACAGCTATGTTCATCTGCTTCGCGCTCTCTCCGTGGTTCATCAAGCGAATGCAGCAGCGGCAGGTCGGGCAGTCGGTGCGGGATGACGGACCCGGGACGCATTTTTCGAAGGCGGGGACGCCCACGATGGGCGGGTCGCTGATCCTGTTCGCCGTCGTGATATCGACAGTGCTGTGGGCCGAGCTGCGCAACCACTTCGTCTGGCTGGTGCTCGCGATCACGGTCGGATACGGTCTGATCGGCTTCATCGACGATTACATGAAGATCCGCTACGCGAACAGCAAGGGTCTGCCGGCGGGCTTCAAGCTGATCTTTCAGATCTCGCTGGCGGGCGTGATTTTTCTCTACCTTTTCATGGACGGGAGCCTGCCCGAGGAGTGGTTGAGCGTACGCCATCGACTGGCGATTCCGTTCGTCGCCTTCAGCAGGTATCCGATCGAGCTTCCCGCTTGGGTCTACGTGCTGTTCGCGACCCTGGTGGTGGTGGCGATGTCCAACGCGGTCAACCTGACCGACGGGCTGGACGGGCTGGCGATCGGGCCGGTGATGGTCAACGCCACCACCTACCTGGTGCTGGCATACATCGCCGGGCTGTCGTTTTTCGGAATCAACATCGCGAGCTACCTGGACATTCCCCCGGTGCCGATGGCCAGCGAGCTGACGATCTTCTGCGCCGCGGTGTTCGGCGCCGGCGTGGGTTTTCTCTGGTACAACACCTTCCCGGCGCAGGTCTTCATGGGCGACGTGGGATCGCTGTCCCTGGGCGGCGCGCTGGGCATGCTGGCCGTCCTGACCAAGAACGAGTTCCTGGCGGTGATCCTGGGCGGGGTCTTCGTGCTGGAGGCCGCCTCGGTCGTGACCCAGGTGGTCTCCTTCAAGCTGACCGGAAGGCGCGTCTTCAAGATGGCGCCGGTGCATCATCATTTCGAGCTGAAAGGCTGGGCCGAGCCCAAGGTGATCGTGCGTTTCTGGATCGTGTCGATCATGCTGGCGCTGGTAGCGCTGAGCTCGCTCAAGCTGAGGTAAAAAAGAGGGGACGGGACGATGGCGACTGGCCAAGAGGAGGAGAAGCAAAGACGCGGAATCGACAGGGCGCTGTTGATCGCGGTGGTCTTGCTGGTCGCGTTCGGCGTGGTGATGGTCTACTCCGCCTCGGCGGTGATGGCCGAGCGCCACCTGGGGAGCTCCACCTACTTCCTGATGCGCCAGATCATCTACGCGGTCGTGGGGCTGGCGGTGATGCTGGTCGCCAGCCGGATCGACTATCGCTGGTACGCGAAAGTGGTCTACCCCCTGTTGGCGCTTTCGCTGGTCGGAATGGTGCTTTGCCACACGCCGCTGGGGCGCACGGTCAACGGCGCCTCGCGCTGGATCGGCGCGGGACCGATCACGATCCAGCCGGCCGAGGCGCTCAAGGTGGCGCTCGTGCTGTGGCTCTCGTACTCGCTGGCCAAGAAGCGCGAGAAGATCAAGTCGTTCTCGATCGGTTTTCTCCCGCACCTGATCATACCGGGAGTGGCGATGCTGCTCTGTCTCCTGCAGCCGGACTTCGGCACCGCGGCGGTGATCGCCTTCTTGTCGTTCGCGCTGTTGTTCGTGGCCGGCGCCAAGCTGGGCTACATCATGGCCGCCGGGATCGTGGTGGCGCCGGTGGCCTATCTGCTGATCGCCGGTTCGGAGTATCGCCTGCGGCGGCTGCTGGTCTTTCTCGATCCGCTCTCCGAGCGGTTCGGAGACGGTTACCAGCTCAGCCAGTCCCTGTTCGGCTTCGGAGCGGGCGGGCTGACCGGAGTGGGGCTGGGGGACGGCCTGCAGAAGTTCCTGTTTCTCCCCGAGGCCCACAACGACTTCATCACGGCGATCGTGGGCGAGGAGCTGGGCGTGGTGGGAATCTGGGCGCTGCTGCTGGTCTTTTCCGTGGTGCTGGCGCGCGGAGTCGCGATCGGCTTGCGCGCCCCGGACGAACTCGGCGCCTACCTGGGGTTCGGGCTGACCGCGCTGATCGGCGCTCAGATGCTGGCCAATCTGGCCGTGGCGATGGGGCTGCTGCCCACCAAGGGTCTGAACCTGCCGTTCGTCAGCTTCGGCGGGTCGGCGTTGCTGGTCTCCCTGTTTTCCGTGGGCGTGCTGCTCAACATCTCCCGCGCGCCGCAGCGGGTCGAGGAGGCCGAGGTCGTGGAGAGCCGGGCCAGCCGCGGGAACGTCAAGCGACGCAGCGGCGATCCCGAGAGCGAAGGAGCGGTTTCGTGAGCGGCGGAGGGTCGAGAGTCGTGCTGGCCGGAGGAGGCACCGGCGGTCACGTGATTCCGGCGCTGGCGCTGGCCGAGGAGATCGCGAGCCGCGGCGGAAAGGTGCGCTTCGTGGGAACATCCGATCGCCTCGAGGCCAGGCTGGTGCCCGAGGCCGGCTTCGATATCGACTTCATTTCGGTGCGACCGCTGGCCGGGGGAGGAGCTCTGAACCTGATTCGGGGCCTGGCCTCTTCTCCCTCGGCGGTCTGGCGCTCGCTGAGCCTCTTGCGGCGGTTCCGCCCGAGCGTCGTGATCGGCGTCGGCGGATACGTGGCGGGACCGGTGGTGCTCGCCGCGCGGATTCTGCGTCTGCCCTGCGCGCTGTTGGAGCAGAATGCGACCGTGGGATTGACGAACCGCATCCTGGCCCGCGTCGTCGATCGCGCCTTCGTCTCCTACGCCGAGACGCTGGATGCCTTTCCGCGGGGACGCGCGCTGTTGACGGGCAATCCGGTGCGAGGCTCGGTTCGCCGCGCGGCCTCGAGAGCGCGACGCTCCCGGGAGCGGAAGGCGCTCGGCGTTCTGGTGATGGGCGGCAGCCAGGGCGCCCTGACCGTGGACATGCGCGTTCCGCGCGCGCTGGAGATGCTTTCCTCGAAGATCGAGATCGAGGTGCTGCACCAGTGCGGCGGCGACCGGGCCCGCCAGGTGGAGCAGGCCTACCAGCGGGCGGGTGTGCCCTGCCGCGTGGTGAGCTTCATCGAGGACACCGCCGCGGCGTACGAGGACGCCGATCTGGTGATCGCCCGCGCCGGCGCCACCACCGTCAACGAGCTGGCGGCGATGGGGCTCCCGGCCGTGTTTCTGCCGTATCCGCATCACGCCGACAGGCAGCAGCAGCGCAACGCGGTTCCGCTGGCCGAGGCCGGGGCGGCGATCGTGCTGGACGAGAAGACGACCTCGGCCAGGGATCTGGCCGCCGCGGTTGAGCGGTTCGCGACCGATCCAGCTTTGCGCGAGCGGGCGTCGGCCAGCGCCCGATCGCTGGGAAGGCCCGAAGCGGCCGAGAAGATCGCCGACGAGCTCGAACGGATCGCCGGGGGTGGCGAATGAGCGTTTTTCGGCGAGAGAACAAGCGCAAAAAGCCGCGGCGAACGGCTGCTCGCAACCGCCGCAGCGAGCGCAGGGCGAGATCCACCGCGCGCTTCGGCGACGCGGTGGGCACGCTGCGCCGCGGGCTGCGAGTCGCGGCGGTGCTGGCCAGGCTGGGCGGAGTGGTCGCGGCCGCGGCGGTGGCGGTCTGGGGAGGTTATCGCGCCTACCTGCACGCCACGACGGCGGACTACTTCGCGGTGGAGCGGATCGAGATCGAAGGCGCAAGGCGGCTTGCGGACGCCGAGGTGCTGGCGGCGGGCGGGCTCGAGGTGGGAACCAACGTGTTCAAGGTGGACACCGCGAGCGTCGCCGCGGTGCTACGCAAGCACCCCTGGATCGCGGAGGCCGAGGTGGAACGGAGACTTCCGCGCTCGGTGAGCATCGAGCTGATCGAGAGGCGGGCCGGGGCGATGGTGCTGTTCGACGTGCCCTACCTGGTGGACGACGCCGGGGAGATCTTCAAGCGCTGGGTTCCCGGGGATCCCAGCCCGACTCCCTTGATCACCGGGTTCGTGCGCGAGCAGCTGAGCGGCGGAAAGCGGCTCGTCGAAGAGGGAATACGCGACGCGCTCGCGCTGGCGCGGCGCTACGAATCAACCGGGCTCGATCGGGTCGCGCCGCTGGCCGAGATCCACGCCGAGGTGGACGGCGGGTTCTCGTTGACCGCCGGAGAGAATCCTTTCTACGTCCATTTCGGTAAAGGACCTTATCGACGCAAGCTGCGAAGACTGGCCCAGCTGCTGTCCCGGATGCGCGACGACGGAGTCCGCCCGGCCGTCGTCTATTTCGACAACGAGGTGCGGCCCGATCGGGTCACGGTCAAGACGAAATCGCCAAAGGAGACGTCCCTTGCGGATCGAAGGGACGAGCCGACGGACGCGAAAGAGGCAAAAAAAACGTCGAAAATTTGATCCCGCTTTGTGCGCCGTGCGAACTTGGTTCTAAAGCAGCGCACTGGCAGGCGGAAGTAGAAAAGGCAGGTACGGAATGGCCAGGAGAGGGGAGATCATAGTCGGGCTCGATATCGGAACCACCAAGGTCGCCGCCGTGGTCGGCGAGGTGAACGAGGAAGGGCTGGACGTGATCGGGATCGGCTCGCATCCCTCGGCCGGGTTGCACAAGGGCGTCGTGGTCAACGTGGACGCCACCTGCGATTCGATCGGCCACGCGATCGAGGAGGCGGAGCAGATGGCCGGCTGCGACATCTCGACGGTCTACGCCGGGATCGCCGGCGGCCACATCAGCTCGTTCAACAACAACGGGATCGTAGCGGTCAAGAACCGCGAGATCTGCGACGAGGACGTCGGCCGCGTGATCGAGCAGGCCAAGGCGGTCGCGATTCCGCTCGACCGCGAGGTGATCCACGCCATTCCGCAGGGCTACGTCGTCGACGAGCAGGAGGGAATCCGGTCTCCGGTCGGGATGAACGGCGTGCGCCTCGAGGCGCGGGTGCACATCGTGACCGGAGCGGTGACCTCGGCGCAGAACATCGTCAAGTGCGCGCAGCGCTGCGGGTTGAACGTGGCCGACATCGTGCTCGAGCAGATCGCATCGGCCGAGGCCGTGCTGCACGAGGACGAGAAGGAGCTCGGCGTCGCGCTGGTGGACATCGGCGGTGGGACGACGGATCTGATCATCTTCGTCGACGGCGCGGTAGCGCACACCTCGGTGATTGCGGTCGGCGGCCAGCACCTGACCAGCGACGTGGCGCTGGGATTGCGCACGCCGAAGTCCGAGGCCGAGCGGATCAAGCAGCGCCACGGGTGCGCGCTGGTGAAGATGGTCGATCCCGACGAGATGATCCAGGTGCCCGGAATCGGCGGGAGGCCGCCCACGGAGCAGCCGCGACAGGTGCTCGCGCACATCCTGGAGCCGCGCGTGGAGGAGATCTTCAGCCTCGTGCACCGCGCGATTCTCGATACCGGGCTGGCCGATCTGCTGGCCTCCGGCCTGGTGATGACCGGGGGCGCGACCCTGCTCGAAGGCATGCCGGAGGCGGCCGAGCAGGTGATCGGGATGCCGGTCAGGCGCGGAGTGCCGTTCGGGTTCGGCGGGATGCAGGACATGGTCGCCAACCCGATCTACGCCACCGGCTCGGGGCTGGTCAGCAGGGGATTCGGAGCCGAGAACGACCGAACGAGCATCATCCGCGTGCGCGAGGACAAGGTGTACGCCAAGGTGTTCGGGCGGATGACGGATTGGTTCAAGGAGATTTTCTGATCGCGACGCCGCGAGGCGCGATCCGGGCAATGTCCGGGTCGGCGGCGCACGATCGAGACGAGGCTGCAGGCAACGCATCGAAAAACCGGGAGGGCCCAATGCATTTCGAACTCGACGACAATGATCAGCAAGCCAGAATCCGCGTGGTCGGCGTGGGAGGAGGCGGTGGCAACGCCGTCGCCAACATGATCGCGGAGCAGATGGAAGGTGTCGACTTCATCTCGGTCAACACCGACTATCAGGCGCTGGAGGCCAACCCGGCGGGAACCAAGATCCAGGTCGGCAGCAGCCTGACCATGGGCCTCGGCGCCGGCGGGATCCCGGACCGGGGCCGCAAGGCCGCCTTGGAGGACGTCGCCCGCGTCGAGGACACGCTGCGCGGTTCGGACATGGTGTTCGTCGCGGCCGGGATGGGCGGAGGCACCGGCACCGGCGCGGCTCCGATCGTGGCGCAGGTGGCGCGGGACTGCGAGGCGCTGACCGTCGGCGTTGTCACGCGGCCCTTCCGCTTCGAGGGACGCAAGCGTTGCCGCATCGCCGAGGAGGGGATCCTGGCCCTGGCCGAGGAGGTCGACACGCTGATCGTGATCCCCAACGAGCGCCTGCTGCAGCTCGACGACACGCTCGCGATCAACGAGGCGTTCGTTTTCGCCGACCGGGTGCTGTGCAACGCGGTGCGCGGGATCTCGGATCTGATCACCATCCGCGGCAACATCAATGTGGATTTCGCCGACGTGCGGACGACCATGACCAACCGCGGCCGGGCGCTGATGGGAACCGGCTACGGGAAGGGGGATCGCCGCGCGATGGATGCCGCCGAGATGGCGATCAACAGCCCGCTCTTGGAGGACGTGTCGATCGACGGCGCCACGGGAATCCTGATCAACATCACCGGCGGCACCGAGATGACGATGCCGGAGGTGGCCGAGGCGGTCAGCATGATCGAGGACTCGGCGGACGAGGATGCCCACATCATCTTCGGCTACGTGGGCCTCGAGGAGGACTGCGAGGAGGTCAAGGTGACCGTGATCGCGACCGGCTTCCAGGGAGAGGCGCCCGCCGAGCAGCAGAGCGGGGCGCGCGTCTCCCGCCCGAGCGCGACGGCTCCGCGCTCCTTCTACGGCAACCGGCCGTCGGCAAATCTCTCCGGCCGTCAGCCGCAGCAGTCGCAGAGCCCTTCGATCGCGCCCGGCCGTCCCAGCGAGGCTCCCGAGCAGGTCCAGATTCCGGCCGGTCGTTCCACGGGCGGGCGAGCCAGCGCCACCAACGAGCACGACCTGGACATCCCCGCCTTCATCAGGCGCCAGTCCGAGGGCTGATTCCAGAGATCAGAACGAAAGGGTCAGGCCGCCCGCAGCGAGAGAGAGCTCCGGGCCCGGGGGCGGTTCGTCGCAGGAGGGGACGGATTCCCCTTCGTCGTCGGTCAGGTAGAGAACCAGCGCGGCGACGGCGGCCGCGGCCCCGATGCCGAACGACACGTCGGCCGCCAGGGCGCGAGCCTCTCCGCGTCGTTTCGCCTGCGAGGAGGGGTTGGTCTCGAAACGGCGCTGCTCGGAGAGGGCGGTCAGACCGAGAAGACTCCGCACTGGTTGTAGCCTCAGGGCGCGGCGACGTTGACCGAGCGGGTGAAGGTCTCCGCCACGAAATAGTCGTTGCTGTTGACGGTGATCGTCGCCTCGTAGTCGCCGCCGGAGTGCAGCGATGTGCCGGCGACCTCGTTGTAGAACACGACAGTGATCGTGTCGCGGTTCAGCCCGAGCTCAAGGTTGTAGTCGCCGGGAGCGGAGATGCTCTCGGAGTAGCTGCCGTCCGCGGCCAGGTTGAAGCTGACGCCGGTGTCGAGGTTCTCCACGACCAGATCGACGGTCCCGTCGGTCACCAGCCCCAGCAGCGCGGCTTCGTCAGCCTGTGGGAGCTCCTCGGCGAAGCTCATCGTCAGCTCGCCGTTTCCGCTGATCAGGGTCACCTCGATCGAGGTCGCCAGGTTCTGGTCGATCGAGTACAGATCGCCGGCGTCGTCTCCCGCGTCCTTGGGCTCGTCGAAATCGGTGATCACGGTGCAAGCGGCGAGCGCGGCGATCGCAACGATTGTGAGGATTGCTTTTTTCATCGTCGTTCCTCCCTAGAACTTCACCGCGGTGCTGACACCGACGCTCTCGTCGGTGGCCACCGGGACTACCTGCCAGCGCGAATCGGCGGTGCTCACCTCGGCTTCTCCGCCGTCGTCCGTGATCAGGATCACGGCGCCGACAACGGCGGCCGCCGCGGCGAGCCCGAACGAAACGTCGGCGATGATCGCGTTGGTCTCGCCTCTGTCCTTGATGTTCTTCGTGGGGTTCTTCTTGTAATCTTCCTCGTCCCCCAGCGCCATCGTACCGAACACGGTTCCGCTGACCAGGCCGACTCCGGCCACCGCGGCGGAGACCCAGAAGGCGGGAGGCGGTCCATCGTCCTCTTCCGCCGGCTCCGGCGGCGGCTCCTCGCCGGCGCCCTCTCCGCCTTCGTCGGCGAACGGATCGACCAGGCCCGGGCCTGCTCCGGCCTGCGCGGCGGGCTCGACCGGATCTCCCTCGGTCGCGAAGTCGGCCGCGAGCTGGGTCTTGGCGCCGCTCTCGACCGAGAGCGGTTTGACCAGCGGCTCGTACCCCTCGGCGTTGAGCACGACCTCGTGGTCGCCGGGAGCGATGTCCAGCGTCACCGGCGTGACCTCGCCCGTGACGTTGCCGTCGAGCACGATCCCGGCTCCGGGAGGCTCGCTGGTGACCTCGACCTGCCCCATCATCTTCTTCAACTCGAGCAGGCGAGCTTCCACCGTCGGCTTGTTCGGAGCGTCCGGGTTGGCCAGGTACTTCTCGAACGTCGCGATCGCGCCGGCCAGATCCTTGGTCTGCACCTGACACTCGGCGACGCTCTTGAGCACCGTGGGGTGGGGCTTGGCGTCGTAGGCGGCCTGGAACTCCTCGAGGGCCCGGGCGTAGTCACCCACCTCGTAGAGCTCCTTGCCCTTGGAGTAGTGCTCGCGGGCGGCCGCCTGCTCGTCCTCCTCGTCCGCCGCCGCCAGACCGGAGACCCCGATCGCCGCGGAGAAGACTGCAGTGGCGCACAGCAGCCTCGAGAGGAAACACTTGTCGGTCACTTCCATGGCTTACCTCCACTGAACCGTTCACGTATATTGGTCTTGGAAAAGATGGTATGGAATTGTTTTGGAGACGTCAATGTGTTCGGCGCGCTTTTTTTTTTCGTGAATACCGGGCGAGTCGGCGGCTTTGACAGAGATCGGATGGGGCGTCAGGATCCGGGAGATGTCAGCTTCCCGAGCAAGAAGGCCCGCGGTGCTGTGCGTCGGCGGGTTGGATCCAACCGGAGGCGCCGGCGTGCTGGCCGACGCAGCCGCTGTCAGGGTCGCGGGCGCGCATCCGGCCGCGGTGATCGCCTCGATCGCGATTCAGGACGGGCGATCATTCGTCGGCTCACACGCCGTGGAGGAGAGCGTCTTCGCCAGCGCCCTGGAGACCGTCCTGGGAGGGATTGATATACGAGCGGTCAAGAGCGGGGCGCTCGGTGGACGGGCGGCCGTGAAGGTCTTGGCCGGCGCCTTGCGCGCGTATGAAAGGATCCCTCTCGTGGTTGATCCCGTGGTGCGCAGCAGCACGGGCGGCGAGCTGATCGACGGCGAGGGGCTGGCCGCGCTGCGCCTCGAGCTGTTTCCGCTGGCCGCGCTGGTGACTCCCAACATCGCCGAGGCCGAGCTCTTCTCGGGGATTTCGATTCGTGGGCCGGCGGAGATGGCCGACGCCGCCCGCAGGATTCTCGACGAGGGGCCGTCCGCGGTGCTGGTCAAGGGCGGACACCTGGGAGGCGATCGCTCGGTCGACGTGCTGTTCTCCCGCGAGGGAGGCTCGACGGAGCTCTCCTTTCCGCGCGTCGCCGGGGGAGACGTGCGCGGCACCGGCTGCGCGCTGGCCTCGCTGATCGCCGGACACCTGGCCGGCGGCGCCGAGCCGGCGGATGCGGTGCGCACGGCCCGGAACACGCTGAGCGAGGCGATCGAGAATGCCGTCGCGGTGGGGCCGGGACCGCCGGTGCCGGGGCTGGGCTTCGCAGCGAGGGGTTGAATCCCGCGGTTGGCGGAGCGTCTACGTAAGAGGAGGACGACGTGAAATCGAGATTCGTTGTTGCGACAGTGCTGGCTGCGGCGCTGGCCGCGGGAGGCGCGCTGGCCGCGAAGACCTGCCTGTACCACTACGACGACGAAGGTTTCTCTTTCGAGTGGGCCGGGGGAGCGGACGTGGATCGTCGCGAGGCGTCCGAGGACGTCATTTTCGAGGGAAGCCACCGGCAGGTGAAGCTGACCGCGGTGGTGCGCGCCGGCGAGCGCCTGCCCGAGGCCAGCCACGAGTTCAGGCTGATGAGCTACTTTCCCGGCGAGTGGAAGCAGGTGCCGGCCGCCTGCCGGGGCAGCGGCTGGGAGAGCTGCAGTTCCTGGAGCTACGAGGCCGAGGGCAGCGGCGACGAGGGGCTGGGGATGGTCGGCTACGGCCCCAAGGGGACCTACATCTTCGTGCTGACCGCGCCCGCCGAGAAGTTCCGAGACCGCAGGCCCGCGATGCGAGCCGTCCAGGACAGCCTGAAGCTATTCTGATCCGACCGGCAGACACGCAGGCGGGGCTTCGCCCCGGAGGGGCTGCCCGCCGAAGCCGGAGGCCTGGGCGGGCCTCGTGGCCGCGGGGTTCATCCCCGCGGGACAGCGCCCCGGATCGAGGATGCCGCCGGCTCCGGTGGGGCGCCGCGGCCACGAGGCCCGCGGTCGGGATTATCAAGCCCGGCGGGCTCGGCTCCCGACGCTCCGGTCTCGAAGATCGTTTCTGCAATGCCCCGGAGCCTCCGACATCTTTTTTCGTTTTGAGTTACACTGCCTCCAAGCACAAGGGAGGAGCAGCTCAATGAGGATCAAAGGGGCGGTGGCCGGTGCGCTGGTCTCGGCTTTTTTGCTGGCGGCCTTCGGGACCGGGGCGCAGGATGCCGAGGAGGCGGCCCGTCGGCAGTTCCAGAACG
>CAZHCG010000035.1:0-34325 GCA_964530995.1 uncultured Myxococcales bacterium | reverse complement strand
ACGAAATCGGGTCGAACCGCGCCCGGACATCTGTCGGCACACGAACGCCGCCCGCATTTGTTCAGGGTGTCTGATACCCGCCCTTGGGTATCGCGATCGACCGCCCCCCGCCCGACCTCCGGCCCGAAACGTTTTCCCCACAGCGCGGAGTGCTCCGATCTCTGCCGCCTTGACAAGCGGCAGCGGCAGCGGTAAGCGACTCTGTCCGCTACACAGACGGAGGATCTGAAAGTGGCCAATCACCCACAGGCGAAAAAGAGGAACCGCCAGAGAATCAAGCGCACCGCACGCAACCGCCATGTGCGGGCGACGATGCGCAGCGCGGTCAAGGCCGTGCGCAAGGCTCTCGAGGCCGGCGACGGCGCAGCGGCGCAAGAGGCGATGAAGTCGGCCAGGCGCCAGATCGATCGCTCGGTGACCAGGGGCGTGCTCAAGCGCAAGACCGCCTCGCGCACGATCTCCCGCCTCGACCGCAAGGTCAACGAGCTCGCCGCCGGCTGATCTCTTCTACACGATCGGCGAAATCGTCAGCACTCCGGCGGCCCACAGCAGGCAGGCCGTGTCGACGGCGATCTCCTCTACCGCCGATATCCGGGGGCGCAGCGTGCGCCAGGCTCGATAAGGCGTCTGCACCGCTCCGGGCACGATCAACGCCAGCGCCAGCGGATTGATCCTCAGGCTCGCGGCCGCGTCTCCGGACAGGAGTCGCAAAGCCGCGGTCGCGGTTCCGCACAGAGGACACGGCTCCCCGCTCCAGCAACGGTAGGGACAGGAGCCGAGAAAAGAGACCAGCCCTTCCAGCGGCACCGGCAGCAGCCGCTTGTCTTGCAGGGCCAGCAGCGCCAGCGTCAGCCACGCCGCGCAGCAGGCCAGCAGCAGACCCAGCTGCACCCCCCGCGCGCGCGACCGGAAGATCTGCCCGCGGGCGGTCACCTCCCGCCCGGGGCGGCATCGGGGGAGACCGGCTTCATCGGCTGAAGCTGCTCGTCCGGCCGGGCCGGCTGCACCGGTATCGCGGTCCCGGAGCCGCTCGTCGGAGGAGACGGCCGGGCCGGCGTCGCGCCGGGCAGGGGCGCCGGCTGCCAGTCGGGGAAATGCTGGAGCTGGTTGGCGGCTCGGCCCGCGGCGTGCGTCGCCCCGACGACGAACAGCAGGTACCACAGCAGGACCACCAGGATCGCCAACGGGTTCATGATCACGCCCGCGATCGCCGTGCCGCGCGGCTCGCGGCGTCGAGTCTTGACCGCCAGGTCGGCGATGCCCAGCCCCAGACCGATCACGGCCGGCGCGATCGCCCACGTGCCGCAAAAGGGAATGAAGCCGAACACCAGCGCGATGATGCCCAGTACCATCGATGCCGTGCCCATGCAGGCTCCTCGAGCGTTGGCCGACGCGAAGTCGGCTAGGCGAGACAGCATCTTAGGACAACTGCGCGGAGTGGCAAGGTCGCGATCCGTCTTCCGCTTGCCGGGGCGTTCCGCTCGGGTTAGCCTTTTTCGTACGCTCGAGGAGGCGACACGATGACCGGATGCAAGCGAGAACGCGAGTGGCTGCTCACCCGACGCGAGGCGATCGGCCTCGGAGCCGCGGCGACCGCGGCGGGCGCTCTGGGCATGGGCGGAGGTCCGGCCCGCGCCGCCGAGTCGGCGACGGTCTCCGCAAGGACGCCGGTGGCCGGCCCGGGGCGGGTGGTCGAGGTGCACAAGCCCGGCTCGATCGGCCGCCACTATCCTCACGGCGAGGCCGCGCGCGAGATGGTGGAACGCGCGGTCGAGGAGTTGAGCGGCGAGAGCGACCCGGGTCGCGCCTGGGGACGCTTCGTCACCCCCGAGGATCGCGTGGGGATCAAGATCAACTGCCTGGGCGGACGCTGGGCCTCCACCATGAAGGAGGTCGTCGATCCGATCGTCGAGGGAGTCCGCGCCGCCGGCGTGCCCGACGAGAACATCATGATCTACGACCAGTTCGGCGGCAACATGCGCGTCGCCCGCTACGAGTGGCAGGACAAGCCCGGCAAGCTGCGCGTGATCAACCACGCTGTGCTGGGCTACGACAACGATTACACCGTGGTCGAGGGCGCACGGGGCAAGCTGGCCAAGACGCTGCTGTGGACCACCGCGGTGATCAACGTGCCGCTGCTCAAGGACCACGACCTGGTCAGCATCACCTGCGCGATGAAGAACATGGTCTTCGGCAACGTGGAAAAGCCGCAGCTGATGCACCGCGAAATACAGGTCGGCATGCCGCACTTCTACGCGCTCGACGCGATCCGGAGCCGCGTGCGGCTGAACGTGATCGACGGCACGTTCTGCCTCTACGAGGGCGGACCCAAGCAGAATCCCTCGACCACCGATCGCTACGAGCGGGTCTACGCCACCTGCGATCCGGTCGCCGCCGACGCGATCGCGTTGGAGGTGGTCGAGGCCCACCGCGCCCGCCACAAGCTGCGCCCCCTGCCCAAGTGCGGGCGCCCCGCCGACTACCTTCGGCTCGCCGAAGAGCTGGGCCTGGGGATCGCCGATCGCGATCGGATCGACCTCGAGAAAATCGAGCTGGAGCCGTTCGAGCCCGAGCCCGAGGAAGAGAAGAGCTGAGATCCTCAGGGATCGAGCGCCCAGCGTCCGGGGTTCATGATCCCGTCCGGGTCGAGCAGCTCGCGCACGCGGCGCATCAGATCGTGCGTCCCGGGCCACATGCGCGGCAGGATCCGCTCCACCGCCCAGCCCGGGGTCTTGTAGGGGATGAAGCCCTCGTCGAGCAGCATCTCGGTCAGCTCGCCGTTGCAGCGCCGCACGCGCTCGACGTCCTCCTCGTCGTCGCGGCGGAAAGTCTCGATGAAGCGCAGCACGCCGAAGTGACCGCCTTTCATCGGCCGCGAGACGATCACCGGCGCGAAGCCGTGCCGCTCCATGATCTCGATCCCGCGATCCGCGCCCGAGTCGAAGCGGCTCATCGGTCCGTAGGTGCCGACCCAGCTCAGCCCGCCGCCCGGGTTGTCGACCAGGAAGTCGAGGTGCGTGGGAAACTCGGCGAACTTCTCGAAGCGCGGCGCCACGGTGCAGATCGCCTCCATGTCGAACGGATCCTCGATCTCGGCGCCCTTGTCGCGCAGCGCCTTCAGCTCGGAGAGCACCATCTGCAGCTTGACGCGCAGCTCCTCGGGCTCGTAGGCCGAGACGTCGATGTAGGTGAAGAACTCCGGCTCGTCCGGATCCTTGCTGCGCGGCTGATCCACGCCGAAGACCATCTTGCCCGTCGGCCACGACAACCCGCCGATGTCGTCGAAGATCTTGAGCCGCGCCAGACGCCGCATCAGCTCGTAGGTCGAGGCGCGGTCGTAGGTCAAGACGAACAGCCGCTTGCGCAGCGGCGGATCCGGCTTGAGCTGCACGGCCATGCGCGTGATCAGCCCGGTCGTCCCCTGCCAGGAGACGAACAGGCCGGTCAGGTCGGGCAGCGGCGCGCGGGCGAACGGCACGTCCGAGACGGCCCAGGAGCCGGTGCGGATCACCTCTCCCGAGGCGAGCACCACCTCCAGCCCGGCGATCCACTCGCCCATCGCGCCGTGCAGCAAGGAGAGGTTGCCCAGCCCGTCGAGCAGGCAGTTGGCCACGACCGAGGTGTAGGGCGGGGAGAGCGGGATGCCGACGGTCAGCGGCAGATCGCGGGCGCGCAGCTCGTCGATCAGCTGCCGGAAGGTTACGCCCGGCTCGATCACCGCGATCATGTCCACCTCGTTGATCGCCAGGATGCGGTTCATTGCGGTCAGGTCGAGCACCGCGCCGCCGCGCGCCGGAATCGAGAGCCCGCCCAGGTTGGTTCCGGCGATGCGCGGCACCAGCGGAATGCGGTGCCGCGCGGCCGCCTCGACCACCGCGACCGCCTCCTCCGCCGTCTCCAGGAAGGCGACAACGTCGGGTCGGCCCGGCGGGTTCTCGGTCATGTCCCGCGAGTGCTCCTCCAGGGTCTCCTCGTCGTCCCGCAGCCGCTCCGGGGGCAGGATCTCGCCGAGCGCTCGTTTGGCGTTGCTCATGATTTGCGACCTCTCTTGTCGGGCTCGACCCGCATCAGCGGCAGCACCGAGAGCACGAACAGGGGGTTGCCGCGAAAGGAGACCTCGCCGGCCAGAAAGGCGCGCACCGCGCCGCGGCCGAGGCTGACCTGCAGCAGGCTGTCCAGCGAGCCCCGCACCCGCGCCCTGGGCCTTTCGGGCAGCCCGCGCACGAGCCGTATCTCGCCGCGGTCGAAGCGCAGCGAGATCGACATCTTTCCCGCGGTGACGCCCAGGTCGCCCTTCAGCCGCCGCGCGCGGCGGGCGCAGTCGGGGCGCTCGAGGCTGCGCTCCAGCACGCCGCCCAGCATCAGCCCCAGCAGGCTCATCTCCTCGCGGTTCTCCACGATCAGCTTCGGCTCGTCGGCGGTCATGCAGGAACACTACCGCCCAGCGAAGAAAGGTGTCAATCGAGCGGGAAGGTCCGGCGCTATCGTCCGATCGTTTCGTTCAGCGGCGGCGGCGGATCGCCAGGGCGCCGAGCAGCATCAGCAGGCCGGCCGCCGAGGCGGCTCCGCTCTCGGGACCGGAGCCGACGATGCTGGCGCTCGCCTCGCAGCTCCCGTGGGCCTCGCAGCTTCCGTCGGCGCACTCGGCGTCGCCCTCGTAGGTGACCTCGCCGTTCCAGTGCTGCTCGACCCAGTCGATCGCCGACTCGAGGTCCTTGCGATCGATGAACTCGCCGTTGCACTCCAGCACGCCCTCGGCGTCGCAGCCGGCGTCGCAGTCGATCTTCATCTCGGACTCGCAGTCCAGGTAGGCGTCGACCTCGCAGTCCATGTGGCAGTCGAACTCGGCCTCGGCCTGGCAGCTGCCCTGGCAGGAGGCCTCGCAGCTGCCCTGGCAGTCGACCTCGGGCGGCTCGCCCTCGCAGCCGGCGTGGCACTCGCCCTCGCAGAACGCCTCGCACTCGCTCTGGCAGTAGGCCGAGTCGTCGGTGGTGCCGCACTCGCCCTCGCAGTGGGCCTGGCAGTCTCCCTGGCAGTAGGCCTCGCAGTCGAACGAGCCGGGATCGACCTCGCAGGAGCCCTGGCAGTCGGCCTCGCAGGAGCCGGTGCAGCCGACATCGACGTCGAAACCGGTGCACTCGCCCTCGCACTCGGCGTCGATCTCGCCCTCGCACTTCAGGTAGTACTCGAACTCCTCGCAGCCGGCATGGCACTCGGCCCCGCCGTGCCAGGTGCATTCGGCCGAGATCACGACCTGGTCGGCCTCGCCGTCCTCGTTCTCCACGACGCACCCCGGCACCAGCGCGCACCCGAGCGCGGCGGCGGCCAGAGTCGGTAGGACTAATTGACGCATGACGAATCCTCGCTTTCGATTGGGCCTTCTTCTCGAGAAGACGCCGTTTCGAGCACCGCTATTCAGCCTACGACGACCACCCGCCGCCCGGCAAGTGACCGATCAGCCGGCGGCGCGGGTCGCCGCGGTCAGGATCAGGTCGCGGCTGGCGGTCAGGGCGTGGTCGTCGTGGACCAGCAGCAGGCTGGACGTCGGGGAGCGACGGAGCAGCTCCAGCACGTCGTCGAGGCGGATCAGTTCGTCGTGCAGGCCGTGGATGATCTCGCACGGAATCCCCTCCGGCGCGGACAGCCCGGAGTAGCGCTCCCACTGCTCCACGAGCCCGGGCCGCTGCGCCTCCACCTCGGGATGATCCGCGGCCAGGCGATGCCCGCCCACGGCCGGAGCCAGCAGGATCAGCCTTTTCACCAGCTCGGGAAAACGATCGGCCAGACCCAGCGCGGCCAGCGCTCCCAGGCTCGAGCCGATCGCCACCGCCGGCGACTCTTCTCCGATCGCACCGCGCAGCGCCTCCACCTGCCCGTCCAGGTCCAGCTCGCCCAGCCAGGGCGCCTCGGCCCCCAACCGCTCCCGCAGGTAGGTCGCCTTGACCCCCTGCGGGCTGCCCTCCAGTCCGTGCGCGTGGACGACCTTGAGCATCAGAAACGCTGCGACAGCTCGAGCACCACCAGGTCCTGCGCGTAACCGTACTCGATGCCGGCGACCCGCTCGTACTCGCCGGTGACGTTGATCATCGGCACCGGCGAGTCGTCCAGGTTGCAGAGCCGCTGGTGATGCGTGTAGCGCAGGGTCAGGTGCGCCCGCTTCCACGCCCGCAGCCGGGCCTGGGCGCGCGCCTCCCACTCGAAGTCGTGGCGGGCCAGATCGTAGTAGTCCTTTTCGAACCTGGCGTTTTCCTCCTCGCTGAAGTGCGGATTCGGCTGGTAGGCGGGACGGAACGAGTTGGCCGCGTTCCGGCGCGAGTTCAGATACCAGTTGTAGAGCAGCTCGCCGCCGACCGAGAGGCTCAGCCGCGACCAGGGAGTGTTCCAGCGCAGGTCGAGCGAGGCCTCGGGGCGCAGCCTGTCGTACTTGATCACCTCGGGCTCCAGGTAGCTGCGATCGTAGCGGCCGCCGGCCAGCAGCTCCAGCCTCAGCGCGCGGTCGAGGAACCAGCGGTCGTGCAGCAGGCGCAGGCGCGTGCGCAGCGTGGAGCGGTCGCGCTCGATGTAGTTGGGCCGCCATTCGAACTTGAGCCTCGCGCCCCAGATCGCAAAGGGATCGCTCGCCAGCGACCACCACAGCTTGCCGGCCACGGCCGAGGTGAACGGACCGAAGCCGGTCGGCTCATACTCGTGCTGCCGGTTCTGCTCGGGAACCCCGTCGAGGAGCTGGAGCTCGCCGTCCACCCCGAGGCGCAGCTCGTGCTCGAGCTTCGAGGTGCGAACTCGTCCCACGTAGGCCAGCTGCGCCACAAAGAGGGTGATGTTCATGTCCGACGGCTCGAACGCGCTCGACTCGTCCGAGCCGCCCAGCTCCACCCAGTTCTGCTCGCGGTAGGCGGTCAGCATCCCCTGGAAACCGTGGGAGTACCCGCCGGCGCCGACGATCATGTCGCCGCGAAAGACGCTTTGCAAAACCGGGTCGGTCTCGATTCCCGGGGCGTCGAGAAAGGCCACGGCCGGGTGCGTGTTTACCCCCAGCGAGGCGATCGCCTGTCCGCCGAATCCGTCCGAGCGCTGGAAGGCGCTCAAGCTCGAGAGGCGCGACTCGGCGGCGTCGCTGACGCGTTGCTCCGGCCCCTCGCTGGCCTCGGCCATCATCGCACCCGCCTTGTCCGGCTTCTCCAACCCCTCTGCGATCAACCCCTTGTAGTACTCGGCGCGCTGGGCCAGCTCGGGGGGCAGCTTTCGCAGCGCCAGCGAGAGCTGTCGCGAGGCCTCCTCGGGCTCGTCGTTCTTGAAGCGGGCGTATCCCAGGTAGTAGCGCAGCAGCGCCTCCTGCCGGGCGTCGTCGACGTGCTCCAGCGCCGCCTCCAGGTGCTCGGCGGCCCAGATCCAGTCCCGGTTTTTCAGCAGCAGCTCGACCAGCGCGAAGCGGGCGCGCACGCTGTCCGGGTCCAGCATCACCGCCGAGCCGAGGGCGCGCCGGCTGTCGGTCTCGTCCTCTCGCTTCTCGGCCAGCGCTCCCCAGGCCAGGCACGCCACGGCCAGCCCATCGGAGTCCATGCACGCATCGCGGAAACGGGCGTAGGCGGTCTCCTCGTCGCCCCGCTCGCGGGCGGCCAGACCCTGGTTGTAGCGTACCCAGGCGTCGCCGCCGCCGGCGCCGGCCGAGGCCGCCGTGAGAGTCGCGGCCAGCGCGACCGCGAGCGCCGCGATGGCGAAACTGAAAGGAACCGGCCGCATCACGGGCGCGATTGTACTCCCGCCACCCTCGCGAAATCAAATCCGGAAAAAGCTCTGCCAAGGGGTTGACCGACCGGTCGGTCATTACTATTTTCGAACCGGAAGCCGACCGACCGGTCGGTCGGTGTTAACGGAGGATGCGGATGGCTCCGCGCGTCGTGGACAAGGAAAAAAAGAGGCGCCGGATCGCCGCCGCCGCGCTGCGGGTCTTCGGCGAGAAGGGCTTCGAGCGCACCAGGATGGACGACGTGGCCTCGGTCGCCCAGGTGGGCAAGGGCACGCTCTACGAGTACTACCCGGACAAGGACAGCCTCTTCCAGGGCGCCTTCACCGAGATGATGCGCGGCTTTCTGGAAAAGCTCTCCCCGGTGCTGGAGTCGGACGCTCCCCCGCTCGATCTGCTGGCCGAGACGGCCCGCCGCACCGTGCGCGAGATGATCGGCGTCGATCACATCTACCCCTTCTTCCTCGAGTACCTGCTGTTCGCCAGCCGCAGACCCGAGGCCAACCGCGTGATGGCCGAGATGCTTAAGGACTACCGATCGATGACGGCGGCGCTGCTCGAGCGGGCCGCCGCGACCGGAGCGATCACCCCCGAGGCCGACGTGGAGATGCTGGCCGCGGTCTTCGCCGCCTGGTTCGACGGCGCGATCCTGCACTGGGCGGTGATCCCGGGCGGGCCGGGGATCGAGGAGATGGCCGACTCGTTCATCGAGATGTTCTTCCGCGGGCTGGGCGCGGGCGAGGGAGGCGAGGCGTGAGGCGCAGGCTGTTCGATCTGCTGGCGGGGTTGTCCGCGCGCCGGCCCTGGCTGGTCGTCGCGGCCGCGGCGCTGCTGACCGTGGCCGCCGCCGCCGCGGCCGGCGGGCTGCGGATGGAGACGCGGGTGCTGGACCTGCTGCCTTCCGACGACCCGGCCGCGCTGGAGTTCGACGACATCGTGCGGCACTACAGCTCGGCCTCGCAGATCATGGTCGGGATCGAGGGCGACGATCGCGAGGAGATGATCGCCTTTGCCGACGAGATGAAAGAGCGCCTCGACGAGGCGGTCTTCACCGGCGACGACGGCGAGCCGCGCCCGTACGTCGAGCACGCGCGGGTCCGCCTGGACAAGGAGCTGTTCGAGCGCCACGGGATGATGCTGACCGAGGCGCGCGATCTGCGCAACCTGGACGGCGTTTTCCGCGACCTGGACATGGGGCCGCTGCTGGCCGCCTACAACGACTTTCTGGAGATGGAGTACATCGAGGACGTCGGCGCGGTCACCGAGCGCGAGAAGGAGGACCGTGCGATCGACGGCCTCAAGGGCGTGATCACCTGGCTCGAGGGGCTGGAGACGGTCGACGAGGGCGAGGCCGCGCTGGACCAGGCCGCCGAGCGCGCGGCCAAGCGGCTGACGGTCGGCGAGACCTACCTCTTCTCCGAGGACGACTCGATGCTGCTGGCGATGATCACGCCCGCGGTCTCGCTGGACCGCATGGAGCAGGCGATCGAGGGGACCGCCAGCCTGCGCGAGCTGCTGCACGAGATCCGACGGGGCCATCCCGAGCTGCGGGTGCGGATGGCCGGGCTGCCGGCGCTGTCTCTCGACGAGATGGAGGTCGGCTTCGAGGACATGAAGTGGAGCTCGCTGGTCTCGCTGCTGCTGGTGCTGGCGCTGTTCGTCGCCTCCTTCCGTATCTGGAGCTCCCCGCTTTGGGCCGTGCTGACGCTGGTGCTCGGCGTGATCTGGACCAGCGGCTTCATCGCGCTGAGCGTGGGCCGCCTCAACCTGTTTACCCTGATGTTCGCCGTGATCCTGTTCGGGCTGGGAATCGACTTCTCGATTCACCTGACCGCGGCCTACACGACCGCGCGCAGCGAGGGGCGCGGGATCGCCGAATCGATGCGGGAGATGTTCCGCCGCGCCGGGGCCGGAGTGGTGACCGGCGCGCTGACCACCGCGGCCGCCTTCCTGGCGCTGGCGCTGACCGGTCTCGAAGCCTTCGTCGAGCTGGGAGTCGTGCTCGGGGCGGGCATCGCGCTGACCCTGCTCGCCTCGCTGACCGTGCTGCCCTCGCTGTTGTGCCTGCACGAGCGGGCCTCCCGGCGCCTGCGCGGTGGCAGAGAACGCCGGCCCGGGACGGTGCGGCTGGCCTTCCCCTTCCTGGCCGGAGCGGGAGCCTGGATCCGGCGCAGGCCGTGGCCGGTGGTCGCCGTCTTCGCGCTGCTGAGCGGCGGCGCGATCTGGGTCTCGCTGGGCGCCGAATTCGAGCCCGACATGCTGGAGATCGAGCCGCCGGAGATGCCCTCGGTGACGCTGCACCGCGACATCCTGGAGCGCTACGAGCTGCACCCCGACTACGCGATGCTGACCACGAACGACCTGGAGCGCACCCGCTCGATTGTGAAGCGGCTGAAGAAGAACCGCCTGGTCGGGCGCGTCGACGCGCTCTCCGAGCTGGTCCCCTCGCCAAAACAGCAGAAGCGCCGGGCGCGCATCATCGAGCCGATCCGCGAGCGGATGCGGCGGCTGCTCGAGCCCGGCGTCGCGCTGGGCCTGCCCGGAGGCGCGGTGCTCGACGAGCTGCCGGGCTACCTGGTCGAGGAGCGCGTGCCCGAAGCGGAGCGCGCGCAGCTGCTCGAGGAGCTGGACCGCTTCCAGATGAACGTCCAGGAGATCGGGCAGCTGGCCTTCACCTCGATGAAGGACAGGCTGCACCGTGTCTGCGAGCGGCTCTCCGGCGGCGCCGACCCCGAGGAGTCGCGGATCCTGGCGCTGGAGAAGCGGCTGGCCGCGAGAGACGAGCTGGCGCGCGAGATGGCGAGCTACCAGTCGGCCTACGTGCCGCGCCTCGCCGAGCGGCTGGAGCGGATGTGCGACACCTCGACCGTGACCCCGCGCACGCTGCCCGACCACGTCGCGGATCGCTACCTGAGCGAGCGGGGCGAGAACCTGATCACGATCTACGCCGCGGTCGACCTCTGGCACTCCGAGAAGATGGACCTGTTCATCGAGGCGATGGACCGCGTCTCCGAGCGGGTCACCGGCTCGGTGCTGCTGGTAAACCGGCTGATCGAGCTGATCGGCCGCCAGGGCCTGCTGGCCACGCTGCTGGCGCTGGGGACGGTCGTCGTGTTCCTGCTGATCGATTTCCGCCGCCTGGGCTACGCGCTGCTCGGCACGGTCCCGTTGCTGGTCGGGTTCGCCTGGATGATCGGGCTGTTCGTGCTGGCCGGCCGCGAGTTCGACGTGGTCAACGTGATGGCGATCCCGCTGATTTTGGGGATCGGGATCGACGACTCGGTGCACGTGCTGCACGCGGTGCGGCGCGAGGGCGCGCGCGCCCTGCCCGAGATCCTGCGCCACACCGGGCGCGCGCTGCTGCTGACCTCGCTGACGACCGGGATAGCCTTCGGCTCGATCGCCTTCGCCTCGCACCGCGGAATGGCGGGGATGGGCCAGCTGCTGGTGCTCGGCGTGCTCTCCTGCCTGCTGGCGTCGCTGTTCCTGCTCCCGGCGCTGGCGCGAATCTTTCTGGACCGCCAGCGGTCCAAGAATACCGACAAGGAGGTGCAACCGTGAAACGCTCTTGGCGAATCATTCACGCCGCGGTCGCGGGATCGGCCGCGTTGCTCGTCTGCTGCCTGGCGTCCGCCCAGTCCGCCGGGGAGATCCTCGAGAAGGTGGACGAGGCCGGGCTGGCCGAGACGAGCCGCATCGAGCTGACCCAGAAGGTGGTCGCTCCCGGAGGCGAGACGCGTACCTTCCGCATGGTGGCCTACGCGGCCGACGGCAGGGAGAAGGGGCTGACCGAGTACGTGGAGCCCAGCCAGGTGCGCGGGATGAAGATCCTGACCCTCGACGACGGCGACGATATCTGGGTCTACTTTCCGCGCACCAACCGCACGCGCAAGATCGCCTCGTCGGCGCGCAACCGGCGCGTGCAGGGCTCCGACTTCAGCTACGACGACATGGCGACCGGCGAGATGGCCGAGCAGTGGAGCGGTGAGCTGCTGGGCAGCGCCGAGCTGGACGGAGACGACTGCTACAAGCTGTCGATCGAGCCGACCGACAAGGGGCCGCAGACCTACAGCAAGGCCGTGGTCTGGGTGCGCAAGTCCGACTACGCGCCGCTGCGCGTCGACTACCGGGACCTGGACGGCGAGCGTTGCAAGCGCCTGGTGATGAGCGACTACCGCGAGATCGACGGCGTGCTGGTACCGTTCGAGTACACGATGACCAACCTGCTCGACGGCGGCAGGACCGAGATGCGCGTCGCCGAGGCCGAGGTCGGCGTCTCGCTGAGCAGCTCGATGTTCAACCGGGCCTCGCTGGGCCGCTGATGAGCGCCCGCTGGTCGCCGCTGCTCGTCTCGACGCTCGCTTTCTCGCTCGCGGGGTCTTTCGAAACGGCCCTTGCCGAAGACGACTGGCCGGAGATCCGGCTGCACGGCTCCCTGGAGAACCAGCTGACCGCCTTCTGGCTGCACCTCTACGACGGCGGCGAGCGGCTGGCGGTGCACGACTACGTGAGGCTGCGCGTCGACCTGGACGCGGACCTGCCCGGCGATCTCGAGCTGCGCTCCGACGCGGTCGCCCGGGTGTTCGTCGGCGAGAGCGAGCTGTACGTGGTCAACATGATCCCGCCGCGCGCCTTCGACGAGCTGGTGGAGCGCGATCCGCGCTGGGCCTCGGCGCTGCACGACACCTACCGGATGAAGAACGAGATCTACCTCGACAACGCCTACCTGCGCATTCCGGTGCTGGAGGCGCTGGTCACGGTCGGCAAGCAGCCCCTGCAGCAGGGCGCCGGCTACGCCTGGAACCCGACCGACCCGTTCACCCGCAAGGACATGTTCAATCCTGCTTACGAAAAGCCCGGGGTGGTCTCCGCGCGGGTGACCATGCCGCTGGGCGAGCCGGCCTCGCTGGATCTGATCGGCGCGCCGGAGGGGCGCTTCGAGCGCTGGTCGGCGGGTGGGCGCGCCGCGCTGAACGCCGGCCCGGTCAGCCTCTCGGCGGTCTCCTACGTGACGCGCGCCGAGCGGACCCACCTCGAGGGCTCGATGGACGCGATCCGGGCCGCGGCGCTGGCCGGCGAGGATTCCGAAAGCGCGATCAGGCGGGTCGACGCGCGGCGCGTGCTGGTCGGCGGCGACGCGGTGGCCGACATCGAGGGCGTGCGGCTCTGGGCCGAGGGCGCATACAACTTCGTCGAGGATCGCGACGGGGCCCCGCGCGACTGGTGGGAGCTGGTCGGCGGCGCGGAGTACTACTTCCCGTTCGAGACGCACGTGATGGCCGAGTACCTGCACTACGGCCGCGGTCCCGGTCAGCGCGGCGGGACCTACGACTACGACGCCTGGACGCGGGTGCTCTCCACCGAGCTGAAGATGCTGGGCAACGACTTCCTGTTCGAGAGCGTCGACCACCCGCTCGCCGACTACTGGACCGTGGGGCTGTCCTCCTTCCAGTCGCTGTCGGACGCCTCGGCCACGATCATGGGCGACGTGCGCTGGGAGCTCGCCCAGGGCGTCGAGCTGTGGCTGGTGCTGGCCGGCAACATCGGCGAGCGCAGCGACTTCCTCTCCTCCACCGGCGGCCAGGGCTGGTTGAGGCTCAAGGCATACTTCTGAATCATGCCTCTTCTTTCCCCCCGCGACTCGAAATCGGTTGTCACGCGTGGATGGTGATATAGATCCTGTTTGGGGGCCGACCGGTTGAACGGCGCGCGCGCAGCGTCGTTGTTGTACCGGGAGCCCCGGCGGGATCGGAAGCGGGAAGGCGGGTCGATGCTCGGAGGCTCTCGCGGTGAAGCGGCGTGGATCGAGGAGGCGCTGGACAGGTACGAGCGCCCCCTGTTGCGCTACGCCCTGCGCTTCGTGCGCGACGAGGAGACCGCCCGCGACGTGGTGCAGGACGTGTTTTTCAAGCTGTGCCGCGCCGAGCGCGCCAAGGTCGAGGAACGGCTGGCGTCCTGGCTCTACACGGTGTGCCGCAACCGGGCGCTGGACGTGCTGAAGAAGGAGCGGCGGATGGGCAGGCTGGAAGACGTCGGGAAAATCGCCGATCGGGGCGCCGGCGGCCCGCGGGAGGAGGCCGAGCTGGCCGAGGCGCAGAGGCTGGTCCTCGGCGCGTTGGACGAGCTTCCCTCGCGGCAGAGAGAGGCTTTCCTGCTCAAGTTCCAAGACGATCTCTCCTACCGCGAGATCGGCCGCGTGCTGGACGTCTCGCTGGGTAACGTCAGCAAGCTGGTCGCCACCGCGCTCGCCGCCGTCCGCGATCGGCTGCAGGAGGACAACGCGGAGGAAGGGAAGGGATGAGCATGTCGCCCTCAATCGACGACGAAAAGCTCGTCGCCTACCTGTTGGGCGAGCTGGAAAAACCCGATCTGGAAAAGGTCGAGACGGCGCTCGAGAGCGATTCCAAGCTGCGCGCCGCGCTCGACGAGCTGAAGAGCACGGCCGAGATCGCCTCGCGGGCGCTGGAGACCGCGGAGCCGCAGTCGTTCTCCTTGACCTCGAAGCAGCGCGACGAGGTGCGCTCCGCGGCCGCTGGACCCGGGCCGAAATCCGACGGCGAGGATTCGAACCCGTTCTCGCTGGCCAACCTGCAGTCGCTCGACGTGGAGAGCGAGCCCGACGAGGCGGCGGGTGAAGCGCGGTGGCGGGCCGGAGACGAATCCTCCGGGCTGGTGGACATCCGCTCGATGAAGCTCGAAGACGAGGAGGACGAAAAATCGGGCCTCACCGACCTGGTGGCGCTCGAAACCCGCCGCGAGAGCACCGGGCTGGCCAAGCCGCCGCTCGCGGCGCGCGGCAGGCTGCGGAAGCTGCTCTGGCCGCTGGTGGCCGGAGGTGCGCTGGTGGTCGCGGGAGCCGGCGTGCTGATCGCCGTGCTGCTGATCGAACCGTCCGCGGAGAGCTCGGCCGAGTCCGGCTCGCACCGGGAGATGATCGCCGCGCTGCAGCGCGAGATAGAGGAGCTGCAGCAGGGCGGTGGCGGCGGCAGCCAGGAGGTTGTCGACCTGGAGCGCAGGCTGGTCGCGGAGCGGGCCGCCGCGGAAGCCGAGGGAGGCTCCGAGAAACAGGCCGAAAGTCACGAGGCCGGCAAGGCCGGCCGACGAGCGGCAAAGAAGAAAGGGTCGGCCGGCGGCGCAAAGAAGAGCGCTTCGGCCGAGTCGTCGGGCGGCTCGTCCTTCGGGCCCAAGAAGGCGTCCGGCTCGGCGAGCTCCGAGCTGGACGATCTGCTGGGCGGCTCGGCGGCGCCGGTCAAGAAGAAGAAGAATAAGGCCGCCGCGGGCGGCGGGGGCGGATCCTCGGGCAAGCTCTCGCGCTCCCAGGTGCAGGCCGGAATGCGCAAGGTGGCCGGGGCCGTGCGGCGCTGCGGGCAGGGCGAGGGCGGCCGCGTGGTCGTGAAGGTCGTGATCTCGCCGACGGGTCGGGTCAAGAGCGCCGAGGCGCTGGGCGCCCACGCCGGCACCCCGGTCGGTCGCTGCGCCGAGCGCGCCGTCTTCCGCGCCCGTTTCGACCGCTCCGCCGGCTCTCTGACCGTCAAGCACCCGTTCGCCCTGGACTGATCGGAAAACAGGCCGCTGGTGTGATACAATTTTGAATGTGGGTGCGTTTTTTGATGATGTCGCCACGAAGCGAGACGGGGAGGACTCCATGATGAAAGATCTGGCCAGGTGGGCTCTTCTGACAGCGCTGTGCGCCGGAATGGCGGCATGCGAGAAAACAGAAGAGGGCGCGTCGCCGGCGGACGACGACGGAAGCGACGCCGACGCCGACAGCGACAGCGACAGCGACAGCGACGCGGACGCCGATTCCGATTCGGACGCGGATGCCGATTCCGACACGGACGGCGATACCGACAGCGACAGCGATTCCGACGGCGATTCCGACACGGACAGCGATTCCGACACGGACGGCGACGCCGACACGGATACCGACGTCGATAGCGGCTGCCAGGACCAGGACGGGGACTGGTGGTGTCTCCCGCTGGACTGCAACGACACCGACTCCTCGGTCCACCCCAACCAGCCCGAGATTCCCTCCAACGGGATCGACGACGACTGCGACGGGCTCACCGACGAGGAGGAGGAGGCTCTCTGCGAGCCGGGCGAGCTCGGTTGCGAGGGCGACTGGGTCGTGCAGTGCGACCCTCTCGGCTTCTCCTGGACGCAGATCGAGGACTGCTCCCTGTCGGGTCTCCTCTGCGCCGGCGGCGAGTGTCTCGACACCACCCAGGCCTGTGCCGACGCGATCAACGAAAACTCCTATGTCGGTTGCGATTACTGGACGACGACGCTGGCCAACGGCGTCGACTCCAGCTTCAACTTCGCGATCGCGGTGGCCAACGACGGCGATACCGCGGCCAACATCCAGGTCGGCGACGGGGCCGGCATCGACAACGACTACGTGGCGCCGGCCCACGACATGCTGGTCATCGAGAATCTCCCCTGGAAGACGGCGATCAAGGAGCCGGGCACCTTTTCATCGGACGACTGGGCAACCCGCAAGGTTGCCAACGCCGCCTACCATCTCGTCTCGGATCGGCCGGTGACCGTCTACCAGTTCAGCGCGTTGCGCTACACCACGGGCGGCATCTACTCCCATACGAACGACGCCTCGCTGCTGCTGCCCAGCCACGTCTACCGCGACGAGTACCTGGCGATCTCCCGGCCCACGCTGCGGGTCGACGACTGGGGAGTACCGCTCGGCACCGATCCCGGCCTGGTCGCGATCGTCGCCAGAGAGGGCGGCAGCACAACGCTGGAGGTGACGCTCGCCGGCTACTCCCGGGCGTCCGACGGGCAGTCCAACCAGTCCTTTCCCGGGTACTCGCCGGGCCAGAGCTTCCAGGTGACTATGCAGCCCTACGAGGTTCTCCAGCTGCTGTCGGCCTCGGAACCGACCTGCCAGCAGGCGACCCCGTGCAGCATCTACACATGTTGCAACACATCGGCCTCCTACGACCTGACCGGCACCAGGATCGAGGTGCTCGACGGTCCCGCTCCCGCGGTTTTCGGCGGCAGCGAGTGCTCTTTCGTGCCTTTCGACAAGTGGGCCTGCGACCACCTGGAGCAGCAGATGTTCCCCCTCGAGACCTGGGGCACGACCTACATGTGCGCCCGCAACGTGACCCAGGCCGACGGCGAGCCCACGGTCTGGCGCGTGGTGTCCGGAAGCGACGGCAACGCTGTCGACTTCGCTCCCGCTGTGCAGTCGAGCGTCATGCTCGACGCCGGGCAGTACATCGAGTTCGAAAGCTTCGACGACTTCCAGGTCACCGGCAGCGGCCGCCTCTCCGTCGCCCAGCTGATGGTCGGCCAGAACTACACCAGCGACGACTATCCCCCCGAAAACGGAGATCCGGCGATGGCGATGGCGGTTCCCGTCGAGCAGTATCGCACCGAGTACACCTTCCTGGCGCCCGACACCTACGTCAGCAACTACCTGACCGCGATCCACCCCACGGGAGCCTACCCGGTGCTCGACGGCACGCCCGTCAGCGGCGATACGGCGGAAGTAGCGGGAGGCTACTCGCGCACCAATCTCTCGATCTCGTCCGGAATCCACACCATGGAGTCGGACGAGGAGTTCGCGATCACGGTCTACGGAGTGGGCTCCTATACATCATACATGTACCCCGGCGGGCTGGATCTCGAGTTCGTGGAGGTGGAGGTGGAGTGAGACCCGCCGGCCCGACTCGAGGCTGCTTTCCCTCGGCGAATCTGGCTGATACACTCGCCCCGCGTCGTGCACGGAGCGAGCGATGATCAAGGCGATCCAGGTGAACAACTACCGCGCGCTGCGGAGCGTGCGTTGCGATTTGAACCGGTTCCACGTGCTCGTCGGAGCGAACGCGAGCGGCAAGAGCACACTCTTCGACGCCTTCCTCTTCTTGCGCGACATCGTCATCCTCGACCCGGAACGCGCTGTGCACGGCGACGCGCGATTGCGCGTTCCGATGCGGGCGGTTCGCGCCCGCGAGCTGACCTGGCAGGCCAAAGGAGGCCCCATCGAGATCGCGATCGAGGTGGCGCTCCCCGAAGAAGTGAAGACCCGGCTGGCCGGGAGCTACGACCGTTGCCGCTATGAGATCGGCATCCGTGTCGAGCCCGAGATCGCAATCGAAGACGAATCTTTGTTCCTCTGTCCCGAGCGCGACGCGACCGGATCGCCACAAGCGCAGATCGAGATCTTTCCTCGAGAGAAATCCGCCGTCTCGTCACCGATCACGCGAAAAAAACCCAACAGATGGCGCAAGGTGCTGAACAAGGTCGGCGAGAGCGGCAACGACTATTTCCGCTCCGAGACCTCGGGCTGGAACAACCTTTTTCGCCTGGGACACAAGCGTTCGGCGTTGGCCAACCTACCGGAGGACACCGACAAGTTTCCGGCGGCCACTTGGCTGAAGAGCTACTTGACCGAGGGGATCTGCGAGCTGAAGCTGGATGCGGAGAAGCTGCGCCTACCCTGCCCGCCGGGAGCAGGGAAATCGCTCGCCACAGACGGATCGAATCTACCGCTGCTCGTCCACGAGCTTCGTTCCAACGCCAGCACGCGCAAGCGCTATGATCAATGGCTGGAGCACGTCCGGACAGCGCTGGACGATCTCGCGGACCTCTCCGTGGTGGAACGTCCGGAGGACAAGCACCAATACCTCAACCTCGAGCACTCGACGGGTCACATCGCACCGTCCTGGGTGCTGTCCGACGGTACGCTGCGCCTGTTGGCGCTCACGCTTCTCGCCTACCTGCCCTCCCCGCCGGCGATCTTGCTGATCGAAGAGCCCGAGAACGGAATCCACCCCCAGGCTGTCCAGACGGTGGTCCAGTCCATCTCGAGCATCTACGACAGCCAGGTGTTCTGTGCGACTCACTCGCCGGTGATTCTGGCGACGGTAGAGACCTCGCAGTTGTTGTGCTTCGGCAAGACACGGAACGGTCAAGCGGACATCGTGTCCGGCACCGACCACCCGGGACTGCGCGAATGGCAGGGCGCGGTCCACCTGGGCGATATCTTCGCCGCCGGAATTCTTTCATGAGCCGACGCGACTGCCTGTTCCTCGTCGCGGACAAGAACATGGGAGCGACGTTCCGCGGCTTCCTCAAGAGAGACCGGTTCAACGAGAGCCTGGGGTGCGCGCGCTTCGAGTTCGATCCGCTACAGGATCTGGTCGTCGCGGCGGGCCAGAACGATCCCGGGATGTTCATTCGAGGCCACGAACTCGCCCGAACATATCAAGGAACACACCGCTTCCTCGTGTTCGCGCTGGACGAGCAGTGGGAGGGCTCCCCGGGAGCTCGAGCGATACGCGAGCACGTCGGCGCGAATTTGGAGAGAAACGGGTGGTCCGCCCAACGGCACCTGGTTCTCGTCCTGACTCCGGAGCTCGAGAGCTGGACACTGTTCGAGAGCCCGCACATCGCCAATGAGCTCGGATTCCGCGAGTATCGAACGTGGCTGGCGAACGCGGGGATGTGGTGCCTCGAATCGCCGAAGCCGGCGGCGCCCAAAGAAGCGCTGGAGCAGGTCCTCGAAAAGAGCCGGATCCCGCGCTCGTCATCTCTCTACGGAAAAATCGCAAGCAAGATCTCCGTCCGCGGGTGCCAGGACCCATCCTTTGGGGAGCTGAAAGAGCGGCTATCTCGTTGGTTCCCACCAGAGCCTTGACGGAGAACTCTGCGTCGTCCGATTCGGGCGAGTCGCATCGGACCCCGCCAGGGTTGCGCGCAGGGCAAATGTCGTTGGATTGTCCACCGAGCTCATGAAGGAATCGGGACGGGCGCACCGGCCGCGACCGAGGAGCAGCGTGTGATTTCAACTTGATTCACGTAGTCCCCAAGCGGATCGGCGGTCAACGCTCGAGCCCACCGGGCTTGGCCGGGAGGGTCACCGGCATCGAAGGAGCACAGGCCATCCTGGCCGCGCCCGGAGGGCTTCAGTCATCCGGCTCCCACTTCGAGATGGTGCTTCGCTTGTCGTGATACGGTGCACGGACGGACGCAGAGATGAAAACGGCTGGATCCTGATGAAGCGAAAAAAAACCCAGCCCGCCGGGCTGCGCAATCCTGACCGCGGCCCTCGTGGCCGCGGCGTTCCCCCGGAGCCGGCATCCTCGGTTCTTCGGTCAGCCCAAAAGCGGGAAAGAACCCGTGAAGGAAAGGGTGGCTCTTCTTGACTCATCTTGACTTGCCATTCCGCGCACCGCAAAATAGGCTCCCGTTTTCGAGGAGCAGAAGCGCCGACAAACGCTCTTGTCTCCTCTCGAAAGGCGTCTCGTTGCGATGAGCAAGCTCGCGTTGCGTTTCATCTCTGGTAAGTACAAGGGCGGCGAGTTCGTCCTGCCGACGGGGCGCGACGTGATCGTGGGACGCAGCTCGGACGTGGACGTGGTGCTGATGGAAGACATGGTCTCGCGGCGGCACGCGGTGCTGCGCGTGGACGGGGATCGCGTGGCTCTCAAGGATCGCGGCAGCACCAACGGCACCTTCGTCAACGGCGAGAAGGTCTCCGAGTCGGTGGTGGGCAAGGGCGATCGAATCCTGATCGGCACCTCGATCATGAAGGTGGTCGAGGCCGGCGACGAGGCCTCTCCCGCCCAGACGCGCGAGGGAGGCTCGCCGCGAGAGACCGGCGACTACCAGGACCTGGGCCGCACGACGATGCACAGCGGCGCGCGCTCGATGACCGGCACGATTGCCGAGGTACCGCTGCCCGACCTGATCCAGCTGTTCAGCACCAGCAGGAAGACCGGCACGCTGCTGGTCAACCGCGAGGGAGTGATCGGCAAGATCCACCTCGACAAGGGGCGGATCATCTACGCCTCCATGAGCGACTCTCCCGAGCTCCCGCCGACCAAGGCGATGTACCGCATCCTGGCCTGGGAGGACGGGACCTTCGAGCTGCTGGGACCCGAGCCGCACACCTTCCCCGACAGGATCGACATGCCCACCGAGCACCTCCTGATGGAGGGGCTGCGGCAGATCGACGAGATGCGCCACATGGAGTCCAAGCTGCCGCCGATGGAGGCGCGCATCGAGCTGGCCGTGCCGATCGAGCCGCGGCTGCGCGACCTCGACGACGGGGAGCTCGACGTGCTGCAGCTGGCGATCAACGGCGGCACGGTGCGCGACGTGGTCGACGCCGGAGTCAGCGACGTCGACACCGCCAACGCGCTGGCGACCCTGATCCGCAAGAAGTACCTGAAAACGGTCTAGCCGGCGGCGGGCGACCGAGGTGCCTACTCGTCGCCCGGCAGCAGGCCGCGCTTCTTCAGCAGCGGCTCGATCCCGGGCTCGGCGCCGCGGAACTCGACGTAGAGATCCATCGGATCGGCGCTGTTGCCCCGCGCCAGGATCAGCTCGCGGAACCTGGTGGCGGTCTCCCGGTCGAACAGCTCCTCGCACTCCTCGAAGGCGGCAAAGGCGTCCGAGTCGAGCACCGCCGACCAGATGTAGCTGTAGTATCCCGACGAGTAGCCGCCGGCGAAGACGTGCGCGAAGTAGGTGGAGCGGTAGCGCGGCACGATCTCCGGGATCAGGCCCAGCTCCTCCATCTGCTCGCTCTCGCGCGCGACCACGTCGATCCCCTCTCCCGGATCCTCCTCGAAGCCGTGCCAGAACAGGTCGAGGTACGAGGCGGCCAGGTACTCGGTGGTGGCGAAGCCCTGGTTGAAGTGGCGGGCCTCGCGAATCTTCTCGATCAGCTCGTCCGAAATCGGCTCGCCGCTCTCCCAGTGCCGCGCGTAGCCTTTCATCACGCTCGGCTCCACCGCCCAGTGCTCCATGAACTGGCTGGGCAGCTCCACGAAGTCGCGCGCCACGCCGGTGCCGGCCAGCCCGGGATAGGTCACGTCGGACAGCAGGCCGTGCAGGCCGTGGCCGAACTCGTGGAAGAGGGTCTCGACCTCCTCGAGCCCCAGCAGCGCCGGCTCCTCGCCGCTCGGCTCGGGAAAGTTGAAGACGTTGACCACCACCGGCGCGATCCGCTCTCCGTCCCGCCTTTCCTGGCCGCGGTACTCGGTCATCCAGGCGCCCTGGCGCTTCGACTCGCGGGGAAAATAGTCGACGTAGAGGACGCCGACGTGCGAGCCGTCAGCCTCGCGCACCTCGAAGGCCTTCACGTCTTCGTGGTAGACGGGCAGGTCCTCCCGCTCGACGAACTCGAGGCCGTAGAGCCGCCCGGCCACATCGAACGCGGCGCGCTGCACGTTCTCCAGGGCGAAGTACGGCCGCAGCTCCTCGTCGGAGAGATCGAACTCGCGCTCGCGCCGCTTCTCGGTGTAGTAGAACCAGTCCCAGGGCCGCAGCTCGCCGCCGGGCACGTCCTCGGCCAGCAGCTCCGAGAGCGCCTCGGCCTCGGACTGCGTGACGGGCAGAGCCGCCTTCCAGAGCCGATCGAGCAGCTCGCGGACCCCGGCCGGGGTGCCGGCCATGTTGTCCTCCAGCACGTAGTGGGCGTGGGACGGGTAGCCGAGCAGGTGGGCGCGCTCCACGCGCAGCCGCGCCATCTCGACCAGGATCTCCTTGTTGTCGCGCTCGTCGCCGTGGTTGCCGCGCTCGGTGTAGGCCTCGAACATCGTCTTTCTGTGATCGCGGTTTTGGGCGAACTGCATGAAGGGAATCCAGCTCGGCTTGTGCACGGTGAAGACCCACTTGCCGTCCAGCTCCGCCTCGCTCGCCGCCTCGGCCGCGGCCGCGATCGAGGAGTCCGGCAGACCGGCCAGCTCCTTCTCGTCCTCGATCACCAGCTGGAACTCGTTGTTCTCGGCCAGCAGGTTCTCTCCGAACTCGAGGCTCAGCACCGCCAGGCGGCTGTTGATCTCGGCCATCCGCTGCTTGCCCTCGGCCGCGAGCCTGGCCCCGCCGCGCACGAAGTCGTCGCAGGTCTCCTCCAGCAGGCGCAGCTGCTCGTCGCCAAGCCCCAGCTCGCCGCGCGACTCGTGCAGCTTCTCGATCCGCTCGAAGAGCCGCTCGTTCATCAGGATCGCGTCTTGGTGGGCCGACAGCTCGGGGGCCGTCTCCTTGGCGATCTGCTGGATGCGGTCGTTGGTCGCGGCCGAGTTCTGGGCGAAGAAGACGTTGGCCACTCGCCGCAGCTCGCGCCCCGAGTAGTCGAGCGCCTCGACCGTGTTGGCGAAGGTCGGGGGCTGCTCGCTGTCGGCGATCGCGGCGATCTCCTCTTCGTGAGAGGCGATCGCCTCCTCGAAGGCGGGCCGGTAGTGCTCGTCCTCGATGAGATCGAACGGCGGCACGCCGAGCGGAGTTTCGAGCTCGGCGAGCAAAGGGTTGCTCTGCGGTGGCGCGGGCATGCTCTCCTCCCGTGCGGCGCCCGGCGCGCCGCCGCAACCGGCCAGCGCGACGCAGGCCGCGAGAGCGGCGATACGGGCTCTGATGCTGAAAAAAGACTTCATGGCAATCGGATCCTTTCGTCCAGACCCGACGCAGCCGGGCCTCTCGTCCTCGTGACTTTGGAATAATCGAGGCGAAAGAGAAAGTAAACCTGCGCACCGTGGAGCGGCAACGGTAGCCTGCTCAACCCTTCATCCGCAGCATCTCCAGCCCGAAGCTCCATTTCACCGCGTCTCGACTCGGACAATTCATGTCCCACTTCGGCCTTATCTTTACAGCACGGCAAAGCGCGAGCGAGAGCCGTGGCTGGTCGAGAAGCTGTGCGGAGGGACCCGCTCCCAAGGAAGGAGGCGTCATGGATATCAAGCTCAATGGTTCTTCCGATAGGCATGCTGCTCGAGATGTGGCGCGCCGGCATGATGACCGTCGGCGGTCCGGACGACGAAGACCGGATCCTGGTCATCGCCAGCGCGGGCAGCCCGCTCAGCGGCTCCGGCTGGTTCAGGGGCGTGCGCCCCGCCACCGGCGAGGAAGTCTTGGGCAATACTCGCGGCGACCCCAGGTTCCCGCCGACCACCTCGGGAGAGCTGACCCGCGACTGCATCGAGGCCAGGAGCCGCGTGGCCAAGCTCTCCGCCTCGCGCATCGGGGGAATACCGTTCAACGACCTGCTGCTCGCCCTGCGCCACGGGTCCAGCACGAGCCCGGCGTGACAGCGGCTAGCGTGCACGGCGCGAAGCGGGCGACGAAGAACGACCCCCCCCTGCCAGAAGAGCGGAGTGCGTTGTGGGGCTGCCATTACCCCTCCACTCAGAACGTCACTCGAGCCACAGCGCCTCACCCGCCGGCGCAAGCCACAGGCCGACCCGCCCGACCCGGTCCGGGGCCCACTGCTCGAGCGCCTTGCGGTAGATCAGCAGCTGGCCGAGGTACGTCCTCTTGACCTCGTCCACGTCCTGGGCAGTGTGGAACTTGTCGCTGACCTTGTAGTCGATCACGTTCCACTTGCCGTCGCCGCCCTTGAACAGGAGGTCGATGCGTCCGGTGATCCGGTCCGCACCGTCCACGATCGCGTCGACCGGCACCTCGTGGAACAGCTCTCCTCGCCCCGCCGCATCGAGCAGCTCGCTACCTGTGTCGGAATCTGCGAGCGACCTGGCACACGCCGCCATCCAACCCCCGTGCTCGGCCCCGCGACCCGGCAGGTGCAGCTCGGCCACGCGCGCGCACTCGGTCTCGTCCGGCGGATCCCCATCGAAGCTCCAGCGCTCCATCATCTCGTGGAACAGATCTCCCGTCAGCGTGGCATGGAACGAGCTCGGCGGCTCGGGAACCTCCACGGCAGCCGCACATGGCTCCAACACGGACCAGACGATCTCGTCGGGCTTCCAGTGGCCCGGCACCGACCGCTGCGAGCTCGGAGTGTGGGTCCGGATGCGTCCGGTCGCTGTCCAGGCGAGCGCCTCCTCCCGCACCGGGATCGCCTCGGCCTCTTTGACGTCTGGAGCCTCCAGCCCGGCCGCCAGCTCGGTGAGCCGTTCGTCGTCGACCACGTTCAGCCAGGCGCGGCACCGCGAATCGGCCGGCGGACCGAGCACCGGCGAACCGGAGGCGACCTCGGTCAGCTCGAGCCCGGCCACGATGTAGTCGGCCGTCCGGTGGCACTCCCGCAGGGGATTGATCGTTCCGTGCTTGTCGCGGCCGTGACTCGCCCGCACCGAGCCCGAGATCACGAGCCGATCCCTGGCCCGGGTCATGCCCACGTAGAGCAGCCGCTTGGTCTCGGCCGCCTCGGCCGGAGCGAGCATGACCTTGCACGCGTCGTTCAGCGGATCCGAGCTCGTCGAGAAACCGCCGCCGGGCACCTTGATACGCGGTACAAGCTCCTCTGTCTCGATGAGGGTGGGTACGCGATCCAGCTTCCAGCTGCTCTCGGCGACGCCGCCACCCAGGGTCTCCTCGATCGCGCCGAGCACCACCAGCTTCCACTCCCGGCCCTTGGCCCCGTGGACCGTTGTGATGGTGACCGCCGCGCTCTCGGCCTCGATCAATCCCTCGGGCGTGGCGCCGGCGCCGGCCGCGTCGATCCAGGCGCAGACATCGCCGGGGTTCGGTCCATCGGCCTCGAGACCGCGCACCAGCTCGACGAACCGCCAGGCGTTGGTCACCGCCCTGCGGCCGCGCGGCGAGGCCAGCCAGCACGCCTCCAGCCGGAGATCCACGATCGCCTCTGCCAGCAGGTCCGCGGTCGGACAGCTCCCGGCCCTCTCCAGCAGAGCTTCGAGCAAGTCGCGCCCGGCGTCCAGCGCGGCCGCGTCCCGCTCCAGCCGGGCCGTGCGGTCCCCGCGATCGGCTCGGTCCAGCACCCCGGCCGCGGTCATCGAGCCCACGACCTCCTCGGGGAGCAGGACACCCCTGCGCATCACCATCGAGAGCGGAGACCGGCAGTACGGCAACTGACCGGCGTCGGTGCCCTCTTCCCAGGGATTCTGCCCGCCCCGATCGTCGAGCCGTTCGAGGCCGGGCCACCGCGCCGTCGCGTACAGGCCCAGGTCCGACATCCCGAAGCACGGCCCGCGCAGCACACCGAGCGCGGCCAGGTCGTCGTCCGGATCGGCGAGCAGCCGCACCAGGTTCACCAGATCCCTGACCTCGGGGAGGGACAGGAGCCCCCGTCCCCCGGCGACCTGGGCCGGGATGCCGCGCGCCTCGAGCGCGGCGCGGAACCTCTCGGCGCTCTTCCACTTGGGCAACAGGACGGCGACCTCGTTCCAAGCCAAATCCGGCGTATTCTCGTCGGCATCCGCGTCGGCCTCGACACCCAGCAGCTGGACCGCCACGCGGTCGGCCTCGTCGTCCACGTCGAGCGGGGCGTCCGGATCCCTGTCCGCCCCCCCGCCGCAGCGGATCACCAGATCCACCGGCTTGCCGGGCAGATCCGCCTGCTCGCGGATCGTCTCTGTTCCGCGGGCGTCCCACGGCACAGCGGCCCGGTCGGGCTCGCCTCGCAGGTCGTCGGGACCGAGCCGCGCCCCGCCGGGGAGCACGCGGCCGAAGAAGCAGTTGAAGAACCGGTTCAGCTCGGGCGACGGCCGCCGCGTCTGCGGCAGCGACAGGTTCCCGTGGCGTTTCTCCGCGAGGCCGATCTGCCGCCGGAACACCTCCACGTCCGCCCCGCGGAAGCGGTAGATCGACTGCTTGGGATCGCCCACGTAGAACGTGACGAGCCCGCCGCACGCCTCGGCCAAGGCGTCGAGGAGGTCCACCTGGCGCTGATTGGTGTCCTGTAGCTCGTCGACCAGCAGGTACTTGTAACGGCGGTGCAGGTACTCGCGCGCCGTGGGATGGGCCAGCAGCTCGAGGGCGCGGCTCTCCAGGTCGTCGTAGCGGAGCAGCCCTCGGCTGCGCAGGTGCTCCTTGTACTCCCGACGCGCGGCGCGACCGAGACGGACGTAGCGCGCGATGCGCTCGTCGTGGGCCGGGTCCGCGACCTGCCTGGGCCAGGCCTTAATACCACGAATCTGCCCAATCGATCCGAGCCCAGCTTTGAGGGCCCGAATGGCTTCTTTCACGGGTTTGTCTACTTTTCTCGATTGAAGACCGTTTTGCGTCACACCTGAAAGCCTCCCAACCGCTTCGACGAGTCTTGCGACATCGCCGGCTTCGAAGAGCCCTCTCAAGTCAGAAAGCAAGTCGCGCTTCCTTACGAGAGCCGGAGTGCTCTTGTCTTTGCCGGGATTCTCCGCGTTCACCGCGAGTATTTTCTCCAGAGCCCCTCGAACTTCTGCTACGAGCGGAGCCATCTCCTCGACCACGGGTCGGTATTGGGCCAGGGCGAACGCGTTGCGCGCGCGGGCGACCGCTTCCGGCGACTCGAGATCCTCGGGCAGCTCCTCGTACTGGTCCGCCATGGCGGACAGCTCCTGCTTGACCGCGGACAGGGGGACCTCGAGCAGCACGGCTTTCAAGTCCTGGTGCCGCCGATGGCTCTCCTCGTCCAGGATCGAGTCGAGGAACCGGCCCACGAACCGGGCCGCGCCGACGGCGTCCTCGCCCGGCTCGATGGCGCGCGCGTCCGGCGCCACGCCCGACAGCTCGGGGAACTCGGCGAGCAGAGCGGCGCACAGTCTGTGGATCGTACCGATCGGCGCCGCCGGAATGCGCGCGGCGATTTCGCGGCGCTTCTGCTCGGGGCACTGCGCGAGCACGTCCTCGAGAACCTGGTCGTCCTCGGAGATATTCTCGGGCTCGATGCACAGCGCGGCGACGACGCGGTCGCGCATCTCGGCCGCGGCGGCGCGGGTGAAGGTGACCGCGATCACCTCCTCGGGCCCGGCCCAGGGCTCGCCGGTATTCGGGTCGTTGGTGCCGATGGTCGCCAGGTAGCGCCGCACCAGGCGCCAGGTCTTTCCCGTGCCGGCCGACGCCTCGAGCACGACCGAGGAGCCGGGATCGAACAGCTTTCTCAGATCGTTCATGATCCCACCTCCTCGTCGGGCTCTTCGCCCGTGGCGAGTTCGGAGTCCTCGAGCGGTTTCGGCAACTTCGTTTCCGTCGCTTCGTCCAGCAGCACCCGCAGCACCTCGTCGATGCGTCGGGGACCGCGAGTCTGCCGGTCGGTACGTTCGAGCGCCGGGAAGTGCCCCTGCTCGATGCAGTCGACGAACCCGGCGGCGAAGCGCGCGGCCGCCTGGGCCACTGTCAGCACTTCCTGCGTTGCGGAAACACGCCCGATCTCGCGGTCCAGCCGGATGCCGAACGGTGCCACCTTGTCGTCGAGCCTGCGCTTGAGGAACTCGAGCCGGAGCGCCTCTACCGGAGTGTCTCCGGCGCCCCCGAGCGATTCGGGATCGGCGGCCCGCTGCTGCTCCAGCGCGCGGGCGTAGAGCGGGAGCTGCAGGTGCGAGCCGTCGCCGAGCCGGCTTTCGAGCTCGTTCTTCGACTTCGGCCGGCCCGACTTGTAGTCCACGATGTTGAGCCGGCGGCGGCCGGGGCGGTCGTCCCGCTCGATCCGGTCGATCCGGCCGGTCATCGCTATGGTCCTGCCCTCGCCGAGGTCGACCGCCAGGGGAGCGTCGCGCTCGCCGATCTGGTACTCCGCGGCCACGACCTCGTTGCCCGGGGCCAGGGTTTCTGCAATCTCGACCTTGCGGGCGGCTTTCTGGAGCTGGGCCTGCTTCTTCTCTTTTTCCTCGGTCTTCTTTTGCACCGCGGGCATCTTCATCGCATTCGGCTGCGGCTCCGCTCCGGCCCGCTCGAGGAAGTCGTCCCACCAAAGTCCGAGCTCGGTCTCCCAGCGCCCGCGGTCGCCTTCGACGACATCCGGGGCCAGCGTCTCGGCGTGGCGATCCACGATCTCGGCGGTGAGACGCTCGACGGTGCGGCTGCGCAACGCGGCGTCCTGCTTCAACACGTCGACCGGGCCCTCGGCCGCGTCGAGGGCCTCGCGCACCGCGGTCTCGAGCGCGCCGTGCAGGGCGCCGCCCTGCTCCATGGGGTTCAGGTCGTCATCGGCCTGCTCTGCTTCGGCGATGCCGAGCACGCGCTCGACGAAGTAGATGTAGGGAAGGATCGCGAAGCTCTGCAGCCCGGTGACCGAGTAGGTCCGCGGCGGCGGGACGCGCACGCCCAGCTCGCCGGTGTGCGGCCCGACCCGGGCCGTCTCGTGCGCCCGGATCGCGGCCGCGCGTTCGGGCAGCCCGGGACGGCGTTCGGGAATCGCCACCTCGGCCTCGAGGGCGGACAGCGCCTCGCCGCTCGGCACCAGGTCCCCGACTCCGTGACGCTCGCCGCTCTTCCCGGGCAGGTCGAGCACCCAGGGGCCCGGCGAGCGGCTCGCGCCCTGCCCGTCGCGGCTGCGCCAACAGACGACTGTCTCGTCCCGATTTGCGATCCGGCCGAGCCCGGCCATCTGGCGCAGGTAGCGCATCTCCTGGGACTCGAGGCCGAGCTGCTCGATCAGCTCGTCGTCGAGCAGGGGGCCGGGCGCGGGCGGCACCGGGTAGCGATCCATGCCGGCGAGCACGGTACGCTCGCACTCCAGGTCGATTTCCAGGTCGTGGGGCACGATCTCGGCCGGCGTGCCGCGCTCGGACGAAATTTCGTCGATCCACTCGCCGACCGAGGCGGTCTCGAACGCGTCGTAGACCTCCGAGATGGCCTCCTCGACGGCGCCACCCCTCAGCTCGTGCAACCTCTCGACAACGACCCGGGCGGCCTGTCTCTCGGCCGCCGCTTCCGGTGTTTCCCCCGCGACCGCGCCGAGCTTCCACTCGCCGAGCAGATCTGCCAGGTCGTCCGCGGTCTCGACCGCGGCGATCCGTCCGACCGCCGCCTCGATCTCGCCGCTCACCCGGGCGACGCGCTCCTTTGCGCGCTCGAGCTTGGCCGCGTCCCAGCCGTTTTGCTCGGCCTTCTCCTCGAGCTCGAGCGCAGCCGTTCTCACGGTCGCCCCGATTCTCTGCTTCCACTCGACTGCCGTGCCGCTACCCCGCCGCTGGCGCTGCCACAGATCTCTCGCAGCGCCGACCGCAATCGGATGCCCCTCTCCGCTGGCGCCGAACGGCCTGATCGATCCTCCGAGCAGCACCGTCTCGAGGTCGTACGCGTTCCACCGATTCTCCGAGACGAGCCCGAGCATCGCGCGCACGGTCCGGGCGACCGCTGTCCGGCCGCACGGTATCGCGACGTGAGCGCGGACCGGCACGTCCCGGTGACGCAGGCGCCGCGCCCAGCGCGAGACCTCGTCGGCAGGGACCCTCACCACCGTGGGCTTCGGTTCCTTGCGCAGCAGCCGTGCTGCAACCGCTATCTCCACCTCGGGACCGGCGCACTCGATCAGCCTGGGCTCCCGGGCCGCCTCGCCGACTTCTTCGCGCTCGAGCCGCTCTACGCCCAGCGCCTCGAACAGCTCCCGCTGCCAGGGGAGCAGGTCGTCGAATCCGACCGAGAGCAGTCTCTCTGCCCTGGCCAGGAACGGGACCTCGTCTTTTCTCTCGGCCACGATCCGCGGCGCGCTCCCGGCCCAGAAACGGTCCGGGTGGGACGCACCCAGGCTCTCCTCGAACCTCCGAAAGGCAGCGAGCAACGCGCGGTCGCGAGCGCGCACCTCCTCGATCCGCACCGCGTCGATCCGATCCCCGGCCCGCTCCAGCCCCAGGAACAGCTCGAGCACGAGCGACCGGTAGCTCGCTTCTCCTGCCATCGATTGCAGCGCCTCCTCGGCCCCGAGCGCCTCGCTCGCCAGCCGGAGCAGATCGGTGCGCGGCACCTCCCGAGCCAGGTACCTCGCCGCCGCAAAGAGCATCGAGTCGATGTCGTGTATCCGCAGCCCGAACGCAGGCCCGCGCTCGACCAGAGCGCGCTGCAGCCAGCGGGCCGAGGGCGGTGTCGGGGTGAGGACGAGGACGCGGCGAAGCGCGCTCCCACCACAGTCCATCGCGTCTCTCATCTGATCGCTCTGGGTCGTGTCGCCCATGCTTCCCCCTTTTCTCCGCGGATCCCGTCGCGGGGAATCGGACGGCTGATATTAGACAATTCTCGACCTCTGGTGCAACGGCATCGATGGCCGGCGGCGTCTGTACACAGTTCGTTGAACCAACCCCGCGGCCGCATTTCCTTCGTCCTCTTTCGTACCGGCCACTCCGGCCGCCAGGCAGGCCGCGAGTCCTTCCGGGCCGCCCGGATCGAGCGAGGACCGGCGCGAGCCGCCCCGACCGAACCGCGAGTGACGGGCGCGGCTGCGCAAGGACGAAGCTACCCTACAGCGGCTGCAGAGGCTTTCCGCTGATGCTCGGCGCGACGATCCGGCTGTCTCGAAAGTGGCGCGTCACCTTGTCGCGCCAGTGCCAGCCCAGCCAGCCGGCCGCGGCGGCGTTCATGTCCATCACCAGATGGTGGCCCCACTCGGGCAGGGCGACGGGAAGATCCTTGTAGGGCGTCCAGCCCTGGATGTGGGAGTCGGCTACCAGGTGCGTGGTAACGCCGATCCAGCTCCCGGTGACCAGCGCGTGCTCGAAGCGCCGTCCGACGGCGAGCATCCGATCCCAGACGGGCGAGTGACGGCGGGGCAGTCGCTCGTGCAGCAGGTCGACCAGCTCGAAGGCCGAGCGGAAGCAGACCTCGGCCGCGAGGCCGATCAGGGCCGAGTGGAACCAGATGCTGCGGTGGCCGCCGATCCCGGCCGCCGCGATGTCCATGTCGATTGCTCCGCCGTCCCCCAGCCCGCCGATCAGGACGAAGCCCAGCACACAGGAGTACGTGGCCCTCGCGGAACTGCTGAAGCGAGGCTTTGATGTGTACCAGCCCCTCGTGGACGACCAGCAGATCGACTGCATCGTCCGGAAGGAGGTCGGAAAGAAGCTTGTCTGCCTGGACATCCAGATAAAAGCGCGATCCCACCAGGCCGGTCAGAAGTCGTGGGGGACCTGGCCGAGCCTGAAGATGTTGAAACCGCGTCCCAACTTCTTCTTCATTTTTTACTCAGAGCCCATCGAAGAAAGCTACTGGGTGATCCCCTCGACCGACCTCGCCCGAGAGGCCAGCCGCACGAAAACAGGAAAGCACGAAGGCGAGTATTCTGTGACGTTGGCCAAGTACCAGAAGCGGGAGCCACATAACCTATACGTGCCGAGATTCGAAAAGTATCTGAACAACTTTGACATTCTGAACCAATACAAGGGGTAAATGTCAGCCATCGTCCGGGCGCCAGAGTTCCGACCGCAGGGTTCGTTCAAACGTGGGTGTGAAAGCGGAGCGGTCGGGACTCGGGGTCGCCGGGGAGGGTGAGGTTTCGGGAGTTGATGGTCTGGAAGAGCGCGGCGATCGCCTGGCGCTCGTCTTTGCGGGAGGCGATCTCGAGGCGGAGGGTGATTGTCTTGTCGTCGACGCGGAGGTTGCCGGGGGCGGCGAAGACGCTGGCGAGGAGCTTCTTGGCCGTCATTAAGCGCGTCTTCGCCGACTCCAGCGTCTGCTGACACCCTTCTGTCGGCGCGAGCCTCCCCGACCGAACCGCGAGTGACGGCTCAGCCGCCGCCCGGCCGCGTTGTTCCTCTGTTCAGCAGCGCAGCCGTAGGAAGATAGCGGACTCTCCCCGGCTTCCGTTCTTTCATGACTTCCGCATGGATCTCCACCACGCGTTGTCGGCGTTCCTCGATTGCGCGTCCCGAAGCTCTCGCCGCGTCCCTTCGTCCCATCAAGAGGCGCGTGACCACGGCCACCGGCAACCCCACGAAAGGGTCGAACACGAAGGCAGCCAGCCCCCCTGCTCCGCCCGCTATCCCGGCCTTGACAAAACGTCGACCGGTATCGGGCAGCACCGCCCGCCAGTTTCCACCGCGAGAGATCGACCACGCCGCCGATGCGAGGATGAAGGCGAAGGCGAACTCAGGAAAGACGTCCAGCGTCGCCGAATCGGCAGCCGTTTCGACAGCGCCGTGAACCCGATCGGCGATCTCCTCGCCCTCCACCGCGCTGTTTACAACGTTGCCGCCCAGGCCCGGTGAAGCCAGCAGGGAGGAGTAGGCTTCGCTCGGCACCGCCACGTCCATCTCGGGGTAGCGCTCGATCGCTTCGCGCACGTAGGCGGCGTTGTCGGTGTTCTTGATTTGCATCAGCTCGGCGACACCACCGCTCTGGTCGTGAACGACCACGTCCCAACCGGGCTGGGTGGCCGAGGTCGCCAGCTCGGCCGTCTGGCCGGCGGGCAGGTGCCCGTCGTTGAGGTAGCTCACGTACTCGGTCTCCAGCATTTTGCCCTTCACGCCGCTGACCAGGCCGCGCAGCGCTTCCGGGTCGTCGCCGAGCCTCCGCACCTCTCCAGTGAAGTCACCGGACCGGGGATACTGCAGGTGAAATGCCTCCACCACGCGCGAGTCCAGGTCGGCGTCGGTCGCGCGACCGGCCAGAGCGTCCCCCAGGGTAGCGCCGCCGATCACGCAGGCATCCACCCAGTCGGCGGCCGAAGGGAGGCGGGAGAACAGCTGCTCCTTGCTGCGCATGGAAAACGAGCGAGCACGTTGCGTGCCTTTCACGAAATGCTCCAGATCGGAATTCATGACCGCTCTTTCAAAACAGCGCGAGCACCAGGGAGGCAACCGCGACCACTCCCAGGACCGCCACTGCGATTCTGGTCTTGAAAAGCGACGATTCGAGAGCCTCCTGGTCGGCCACCATGCCCCCGAGCTCCGATCGCTCCAGGCGGATGCAGAGATCCTCTGCACGGCCCAGCCTCTCCTCCGTCAGTTTCTGCACGTCCTTGATCCAGGCATGCCGACGCTGAATGCGCTCCTGCTTGTCTAGTATCTCAATCATGCGGGTCGCGAAGGCTCCGTAGACCCTTTCCATCTCCTCATGAAAGGATTCGACCTTCTGCATCGCGTCTTTGCCCGTCAGTTCGCCCCATAAACCCATGTCATTCCTCCTCCCATCGCGTCTCGCCGGCCAGCGGCCCGCGGTCAGTGCATCGGATCGCCTTTTCGGGGCAGTAACGATTCCGGGCACAGGACCACCTTCCTCCTGTCCATCATACAGGAGCGGTTGAGCAGATTGATCCGATCCTCGTGCAGGCAATACCGGGGGTCGTCGCCGTCTTCGTTCGCCGCCCGCTCTTCCATCATCGCGATGTAGAGGTCGCGCGCCGCGTTGGCCAGCGCCTCCCAGTTCTCGCGGATCTTCTCGAGATCGTCGTCGCTGGAGACGAGAAGCACGTTGGGGTCCTCGGGATCGTCGGTGAAGCGAAAAACCAGCTCGAATGTCCTGCTCAAGAAGTCCTCCTTCTCCTCGACTCCGGCCGCCTGATTGCAGGACGCCGGGGAAAGCGCGTTTCTGACAGTTGACCTTCACTCCAACGTCTGCAAAAAGCCATCGGCCGAAACCGCTACCGGAACTTCTCCCTGAACTCTCCTCTGAGTTCCTCAATGTACATCTCGGCCTGGACTTGAGCGCACCAGGCAAGCAGCATTCTTCCTGCGGCGTAGCCAGCAGGCTTCTCGAATGCAGGATGATCTACAAAGCGCCAAAGCTCTTCTTCAGTGACGCTTCCCTCTGGTCCGCGTTCTATGATCAGAGGCATTTTGGGCCATCCAGAGACTTCTTCTCTGGTATGTTTTCTTATTTCACATCGATTTCTGGCGTTCTCTACGAGACGCTCAAACTCTCTGTCGAGTTCCAGGGACGCCGGGAAATATTGATTTCTGAAGTAGCATCCTCGATACTCTGGGTTGACGCTGTCGAAGCACCAGTA
>CAZHCG010000034.1:0-34748 GCA_964530995.1 uncultured Myxococcales bacterium | reverse complement strand
ACACCGACACCGACACCGACACCGACACCGACACCGACACCGACACCGACACGGATACCGACACCGACACCGACACCGACACCGACACGGACACGGATACAGACACCGGCACCGGAGCAGAGCACAACCTGGACTGCGCCGGAGTGCCGGACGGAACCGCCTACCTCGATCGCTGCGACCGCTGCGTGGGAGGCACCACTGGCCTGACCGATTGCCCGGTGCTCGTCCTCGAGCCGATCGCCGATTCCTACGTGGACTCGGGTGCTCCGAACGACAACTACGGCACCGACGAAAACTTCGTCGTCTCTCCGGACTGGAGCTACGACGACGACGAGAGATACGCCTTTTTGAGGTTCGATCTGAGCGGGCTGCCCGCCGGTGCATACGTAAAGGACGTCTCCCTGGAGGCGCTGGCCTACGAGGGCTACGCCTGGGGCGGCGACGGCAACGTCTACACCCATTTCGTCGAGGACGACTCCTGGGAGGAGACAGCCATCACCTGGAACAACCAGCCCGACGCCTCCGAAGACAGCTACGGTCACTGGTGGCTCTGGTACGACAACACCCCCTCGAACAAGTGGGGCGTCAACAACAGCGACACGCTGGTACCGCTCGTCGAGCAGGAATACGGCGACGACGGTCTGATCTCCTTGCGGCTCCATTCGACCGGCTACCGCACGTCCTATCGCTCACGCGAGTACTCCAACGTCGACCAGAGACCGCGCCTCGAGATCGCCTACCTGGAGCCACAGGAGATCTCGATCGAGCCCGAGGCCGACTCCTGGGTGAACCAGTACGGCCCGGACGACAACTACGGCACCGACGAAAACCTGAAGATCGAAGCCGGCGCTTCGAGCGTCTTCATGCGATTCGGCCTGGGCTCGCTTCCCGCAAACGCGGTCGTGCAGTCCGTCTCGATCGAGGCGCTGGCCTACGAGGGCTACGCCTGGGGCGGCGACGGCAACGTCTACACCCATTTCGTCGAGGACGACTCCTGGGAGGAGACAGCCATCACCTGGAACAACCGGCCCACATCGTCCGAGGACACCTACGGTCACTGGTGGCTCTGGTACGACCACACCCCCTCGGACAAGTGGGGCGTCAACGACAGCGACGCGCTGGTACCGCTCGTCGAGCAGGAGATCGCCGGCGACGGCCTGATCTCCTTCAGCTTCGAGTCCTCGGGCTACGACACCGACTACCGCTCCCGAGAGTACTCGAACACCGACCAGCGGCCCCGCCTCGTGATCACCTACGTGGAGGCGACACCGATGACGTTCGTCCCCCAGGCCGACTCCTGGGTTGACCAGTTCAACCCCGACGCCAACTACGGCACCGACGAGAACCTGAAGATCGAAGCCGGCGCTTCGAGCGTCTTCATGCGGTTCGGCCTGGGCTCGCTTCCCGCAAACGCGGTCGTGCAGTCCGTCTCGATCGAGGCGCTGGCCTACGAGGGCTACGCCTGGGGCGGCGACGGCAACGTCTACACCCATTTCGTCGAGGACGACTCCTGGGAGGAGACAGCCATCACCTGGAACAACCGGCCCACATCGTCCGAGGACACCTACGGTCACTGGTGGCTCTGGTACGACCACACCCCCTCGGACAAGTGGGGCGTCAACGACAGCGACGCGCTGGTACCGCTCGTCGAGCAGGAGATCGCCGGCGACGGCCTGATCTCCTTCAGCTTCGAGTCCTCGGGCTACGACACCGACTACCGCTCCCGAGAGTACTCGAGCTCGGATCAGTGGCCGGCGCTCAGCATCTGGTACTACTAGTAGCGCGCGAGCAAGGAGCGGTAGTCGCGGTTGCTCGCCGAGCGGATCGCGGTCAGGGTCAGCGTCTTGCAGAGCTGCTCGCCCTCGGGCCTCTGGCACAGCCCGACCAGGGCGCTCTTCAGCGCTCCGGCGTGCTGCTTTCCTTCTCCCATCACCACCACGGCGGGCGCGGGCACCGGCTCGGCGGTGTGGATCACCTTCAGCTCGTCGGCGAAGTCCAGCTCGCCCATGTGATGCAGCACCGCGCCGTCCACGATCGCGGCGTCGACCTTGCCGCGCGCCACGCCTCGCAGCGACCTGAGCGGCCTGCTCTCCTCGACGAAGGTCACCGCGTCCGGGGCGACCTGGCCGCCCAGCAGCACGTTGGCCGCGAAGCGCGGGTCGTGCACCACCGCGCCGCTGACCTTCTTGCCGGCCAGCTCGGCCACCGAGGCGGGGCCGTCCTTTGCCGCCACCACCGAATAGGTCTTGGAGCCCTGTCCCGAGACCTCCACCTTGGCGATCACCTTCATCTTCAGCTGCGAGTGGTGAGCCGCAAAGAGCGAGGGCCCCACCAGCGCGATGCCGGCCGAGGACTGAGCGAGACGCTCGGCGCCCTCGGCCTCGCCGGGGACGTAGAGGCCGCTCATGCTGTCGGCCGGCCAGCCCAGCTCGCCCTCCAGGTGGCGCAGCATCCGATCCACGTAGGGCTGCGCCTGGGACGACGTGCCGGGAAAGCCCGGCAGGCAGAGCAGCATCTCCTTCTCGCCGGCGAGGGCCGGCGCTGCGACGATCGCGGCGGTCGCGATCGCGACGGAGACGGAGATACGAGCGACGATTCTACCGATCGAAACCGCTTTCATTTCGCCTCCTGACCTCCCAGTCCCTTCGACGGGCGAGACCCGAGCGCTGTTCAACCTCCGCGCATCAGCGCCCGCTTGGTGAACGAGCTGTCCGGGATGCCCTTGTTCACCTCGCAGTCGTTGAAGCGCATGATCGTCTTCGACCCGGTGTTGTGATCCTCGACCACGAACTTGGTCGGCAGGTGGATCGGACCGAGATCCTTCCACTCGGTGCGCAGCTGGGACTTGACCAGCTTGCCGGATTCGTTGAACGACTCCACCTTGGTCACGCCCTCGTGCTCCTTGGAGACGGTGATCAGCTGCTTGGAGTAGGAGCTCTCGTTGCCCTCCTTGGGCTCGAGCTTCAGCACCCAGGACTCGTCGTCCTCGCTGACCATCTCGGCCTCCCAGCCCACCGAGAAAGCGGCGCCGCTCATCTCCTCCGGTGAGATGTCGGTGCCCATGAACCCCTGGTTGCGCACGTGCGAGGCCACCCGGCGCACTCGCTTGTAGGCCGGCATGTAGACGTACATCAGGCCGTCCTCGGTGGTCAGGATCGACATCCCCCGCACGTCTCCGGGCGCGGTGAACTCCACCACCCGCTTGTTGAGCCCCTTGAGCTTGGCCACGAACTCGATGGTCTTGATCGTCTCTCCGTCGCGGACCACCTCCAGCTCGGCGGTGTAGGTCTGGTCCTCCACCTTGGTCAGGTTGGCGTCCACCTTCTCGAGGATCTCGTCCACCTCGTCGGCCGAGGATCGGCCGGCGAGGGCCGCGATCAGTGCAAAGAAAACGACGGACAACGGTTTCCTCATCGAATCGCCTCCTGTGGGTCCGCGCTCGATACGGCGCGTTCGGGCCTCCGGGAAAGATTTTTTACACGTCGCGCCATTTCGTCAAGCTCCGTCTCGATTCGGTCTCGCAGATTCGACCGTCGGAGAGCCGCCCGTATTCATCCGCGCGGCAACAGAACCCGGACGAGACGAGACCGCGATATCCGTTTTTCAAAATTGAAAACATCTCATCGCTTCGACGGTTTGACACGATCACACACTTTTCCTAGCCTGCTCGAATGGTTCGCGATAGAGGCCCGCGCCGCTCCGAGGAGGCGCTGATCGAACCCGTGGCGATCGACCGCTGGCCACGGGGAATATCCTGTGACGGCGGCTTTCGACTGCTGGGCACGCCGTTGGCTTTTCCCGGCGCGCGTCGCCCCGGCCTGCTGTTCGCCGCTCACCTCGACTCGCAATCGCCGGGGCGCGGGCAGCGCCTGCTGGCGACGCCGTTCACGGCGGCGGCGCTGAACGCGGGACGACGCGAGCTGGACATGCTCACGCTCGGGTTCGGGCGCAGGATCAGGCTGGGCCGGATGGATTTCAGGCTGCTGCCGTCGGGGCGCGGAACCGGAGCCGCGCAGCTGGAGGTGCACTACCGCGACCGCCGCATCGTCTACACCGACGGCGTGAGGCTGGCGGCCCCGCCGCACGGAAAGCCTGCCGAGATTCCGCGCTGCGATCTGCTCCTGCTCGACACCGCGCCGGCCGAGCCCAAGCCGCCCTCGCCCCGCCGCACCGCCGCGCGGCTCGTGGACTGGGTGGGCGATCGCCTCGGCCGCGACGAGCTGCCCGTGGTGGCGTGCGGGAACAAGGCTGCGGCGCTGGACGCGGCTCGCGCGCTGTTCGACGCCGGCATCCGGCTGCGCGCCGCCAGGGGGCTCTACGAGCTGCTGTTCAGGGTCGCTCCCCACGGCTTCGGCGTCGGCGACCTGTACCGCCTGGAGCAGGAGCTGCCGCGGGACTGCGCAATCCTATACCCCGCCCGTCTCTGGCCGGGCAGCCGCTTCGCCGGGAGGGAGCCGGCGCGCGCAGTCCTCGCCGGTCCCGGCCGCGATCTCCCCGGCTGGGCCGAAGCCGGATTCAGGCTGGGAGAGATCGAGGACAGGCCGGGGCTGGTCGACTACGTGGCAAAAAGCGAGGCCTCGCAGGTCGCGCTGGGCAGGAGCTGCGACGCCGCGACCGCCGCCGCTCTGCAGCGGACCGGGGTCGCGGTCTTTCGCGTGAAGCGGCCGATGCAGATTCCGTTGCCGATTTGATTGTGGCCGGCGGCGGGCTACAACGGGGTTGCGCCCGCGGCGAATATCGGGCAACCACAGCTGTTGCCCCTGATGCGAGCAACCGCGAAAGGAACCGAGACTACGATGATCGACGCGCTCAAGGAAAAGATGTTTGCCAAGGGAGCCGCCCTGGTGCAGCACCCGGCCGTGGGGAAGATGCTCGAGAGCGAAGCGGTGGGAAACGCGATCGAAAAGGCGATGACCGTCCCGATCAAGCTCTCCGGCGCCTTGCAGTCCCAGCGAGAGCGGATCGCCGCGCTGCTCGATCTGGCGACCCAGGAGGACGTGGACGATCTGAAGCGCGCGGTGATGCGGATGGAGGATCTGCTGCGCGACCTCAAGCGCGAGTCGAGCGATCTGCTGCGCAGCACCGAGGAGAGCGGCGAGGAGAAGAAGCCGGTCGCCGAGTGACGGGCTCCGCCACGGCGCGGATTCCAGCTGGTCCCTGCGATCTCTGCCCCCGCCGCTGCGGCGTCGATCGCGGCGCCGGCGAGCCGGGCGAGTGCGGCCGGGGAGCCACGATGCGTCTCGCCGCCGCCTCGATCCACCGCGGCGAGGAACCTCCGATCAGCGGCAGCAGGGGCTCGGCCACGCTGTTCTTCTCCGGCTGCCCCCTGCACTGCGTCTATTGCCAGAACTACCCGATCAGCCAGCTCGCTCACGGGCGCGAGACCGACCCCGAGGAGCTGGCACCAAAGATGACCGCGCTCGAGGCGCGGGGCGCGCACAACGTCAACCTGGTCACGGCCGGGCACTTCGCCCCACTGGCGGTCGAGACGGTCGAGCTCGCGCGGGCGGACGGTCTCTCACTTCCGATCGTGTGGAACTGCTCCGGCTACGAGTCGCTCGAGACGATCGAGCTGCTGCGCGGGACGGTCGACATCTACCTGAGCGACATCAAGTACGGCGACGACGAAAACGCCCTGGCGTACTCCGACGCGCCCCGTTACTGGCGCACGGCCACCGCCGCGGCCCGCGCGATGCTGGAGCAGGTCGGCCCGTTGCGCGTCGACAGCGACGGGATCGCCACCCGCGGGTTGATCATCCGTCACCTGGTGCTCCCCGGCGGCGCGAGCGGGTTGGAGCGCGTGGCCGGCTTCGTCGCCGACGAGCTGGGCCCGGAGGTCCCGCTCAGCCTGATGAGCCAGTACTTCCCGGCCTTTCGCGCCCGCGACTTCCCGCCGCTGGACCGCGCGACGACCGGCGCGGAACGACGAGAGGCGCTCGAGACCGCGCGGGACGCCGGAATCCGCCGCGGCTGGCACCAGGATCCCGCGCTGCCGGGCGGAGCTTGACGGGCGAGCCACGCTGAGCTTGAGCGCTCCGGCGCGCCGCCCTATAATCGCCCAAATCGATTTCATCTTGGCCAAGGAGCGAGCAATGAGACAGACCCGGATCGTTTTCGTCCTCGCGGCGGCTCTGCTCGCCGCGGTAGGCACCGCAAGGGCGCAGGAGGACTCGTCCTCGGACGAGGCCTTCCTCGCAGGCGAGCAGCAGCCCGCCGAGCCGCAGGAGCCGGCCGGAGAGACCGGAGCCGGCGAGGGGGATGAGGAGATCGGAGAGGAAGAGGCATTCCTCACCGGTCAGCAGACCGAGGAGCAGAAGCTGCTGGCCGAGCCGGAGACCGAGGCGGGCACGACTCTGGCCGAGGACCCGGAAACGCCGTTCTTCTCGGTGGGCGGCCGCTTCCGCTGGCTGGTAATCCCGGACTGGTTCATCGGCATGTTCGGCGTGGACATCAAGTACGACAGCGCGCTGCTGATCAACAACCTGGCCGGTGGTGCCGAGTTCACCTACCGCAAGGACGGCTTCGACATCACCGCGGCGGTCTGGTTCGCCGGGCTGGGCTGGGACGGCTACATCTCCTTCAAGGGCTCGGGCGAGGAGCACAACAGCTGGGAGGTGGTGGAGAACGACATCAAATCCCTGTTGTTGACCGTCGATTTCATCTGGAGCACCGACATAGTCGACTGGTTCGCGGTGACCTACGGCGCGGGGCTGGGCCTCGGCATCCCGTTCGGCGACATCATCCGCACCGAGGCGACCCAGGCCAGCGGCGGCACCAGGCCGTGCAGCGGTCCGGGGAGCGACGACTGGTGCAACCAGGACGAGGAGTACAACGAGATCTACGACCTGCCGACCGGGATCATCCCCTGGGTCAATCTGCTCGCCGGAATGCGCTTCAAGCCCCATCGCCACGTGGCGATCTACGTGGACACCGGCTTCGGGCTCGGCTTCCAGGCCGGGGTACGAGCCGGCTACATCTTCTGACGGATATCCCGAAACTGCGCAATTGTGAAACCGACCTTGTCAACTATGAAAACAAAAAGACACCAATAGTGTAATTTTCTTTTCTGAATGTACAAAACCCCAAGCACATCCGTCCACCCGGTTCTTTTGCGTTGCTTTCTACTTCTGAAAAAGATGCCGGGATCTGGCCTCGCAAGAGGGATATCCGGTCACCGCCGTACAGCTCCCCGCCAGGGGCCGGCACGGATATCTCTCTTTTCCGTCCAGTTCGGGTAAAATGGCACGGCGGTTGCTAAGAACTGGAGGGCAGACGGCGAGCTCGTCCCGGATGCCCCCCCCCACATCCACCGAGTTCGCCGTTTTTTTATGTCCGCGATTTCCCGCACGCGCAAGAACCCGACTCGCGGTACCTTTCATTGATCGAGGTAACGTACTAGAATCCGCCGAATGCTCACGGGAGACCACATCCCCGTCTATTTGCTGTGCGAGCGGTTCGCCCGCGGGGGCACCGTCCTCGACATGTTTCCTCCGGATCTGGCCGGTGCGCGAGCGCTTCTCGACGCGGCGGAACGGGTCGTGGTCGTCAGCGAGAAGCGGCACCCGGACCCGCCCGCGCCGGACGGCCCGCAGCCGACCGTGCTGCTCTCGCGCCCCGAGGAGCCGCCGCTGGCGCACGCCTCGTTCGCGCTGGTTTTGATCAACCTGACCTCCGCCGCATGCGGCGCCGAGCTGGTGGACTCCCGCATTCGCGCGGCGCGGCGGCTGATTCATCCGGCCGGCTTGCTGGCCGTGCGCATCCCGAATCGCAAGGCGCCCGCGGTGGTGCCGGCGCCCGCGGTGGAGGCCCCGGACTTCCTGGACTTCGAACGCTTGCTGCGGCGTCACTTTCCACACGTGGCGCTCTTCGCCGAAGAGCCCCTGCACGGCTCCGTGCTCTCGCCGCTGGGCCGCAGGGCCGGGCGCGAGGCTCCCCTTTTCGATGATCGAATGCTTCCCGACGGAGGCGACGTGCCGACCGGTTTCGTCGGTCTCTGCTCTCCCCGCTACCAGCGCGTCGACGACGCCACCATCGCGCGTCTTCCGTTCTCCGACCTGGCCGAGCGCGTCCGCCTGCGCCTGGAGCGTCTCGAGGGCACGCTCGACGTGGTGCGGCGGGAGAGCCAGGCGCATCGCCGCGAGGCAGAATCCCTGCGCGAGAATTCGCGGGCGCTGCAAGAAAGGCTCTCGAGCAACGACGAGCTGCAACACCGAGCCCAGCAGCTCGAGAGCCGGCTGTCCGAGCTGGAGTCCGAGCTGCGCCGCCGCGAAGAACGTCTCGACGAATCCGAGCGGCGACACGAAGGGCTCGAGGAGGAGCGCGCCGAGCTGGAGCGCAAGCTGCACGAGGCCCGGCGGGACAACCGCCGTCTCGAGCGTAAGGTCGAGGAAGCCGACCGCATGCGGCAGATGGCCGCCGGAGAGCGGGAGGACACCGAGCAGGAACGAGCAGAGCTGCTCGAGCGACTCCGCGAGGCGCGCGCCGAGGCCAAGGCCAAGCAGAGGCGGATCGACGACCTCGTGGAGCAGCTCGCCGGGTCCGAGTCGGAGCTGGCGACCCTGCAGCAGGAGGCGTCCCGCCAGCGCCGGGAGCTGGTCGCGGCCCGCGAGCGCTGCCGCGCCCTGGAGCTGGAGGCGCAGGACGCGCAAGACGCCGACAGCCGGGCGGCCGCCGCCGAGGCCGATCGCGACCGTCTGCGCGCTCAGGCGATCGCCGATCGGGAGCGCCTCGAGCAGTCCATCGAGCGTGAGCGCCGCCTGCGCGTCGAGGCCGAGTCCCGCCGCGACGCGTCCCTGGCGGACCTGGAGGCGGCCGAGGGGCAGATCGCCGAATTGCGCCAACGAGCGGAGCAGGCCTCGCGGCTCGAAGAGCAGGTCGAAGATCTGCAGCGAAAGCTCGCGGAGGCCGACTCGGCGCTCGTCGAGGCCGAGGAATGGGCGGTGGAGGCGCAGGGCGCGAGGCGCGAGATCTCAGGCCTCGAGCAGCGCATCGGAGAGCTTGTGGAAGAGGCGGAGAGGGGCGGCGAGCTGGAGCGGCGCGCCGAAGAGCTGGAGAAACAGATCCAGTCGGCCGCTGCCTCGGCCCTCGAGTACCGGCGTGAAGCCGAGCGCTTGCGTCCCGAGGCGCACTCCGCCGAATCGGCTCGCCAGCGCGCCAGGACCGCCGAGGCCCAACTCAGCGATCTGAAGGGACAACGCGAAGAGCTGCGAGCCGAGCTGTCCGAGGTCCGAGCGCGCGCCGAGCGCCTCGAGTCTGATCTCGGCACGGCGATGGACGCCCTCGCCGACTCCGAGGAGGGAGCGGAGATGACGGCGCAGAGCGCCGCCGATCGGATCCGCGCGATGATGGAGGAGAACCGGCAACTGCGCGAGGAGAGCGAAGCCGAGCTGCTCAGGGTCAGCAAGGACCTGGAGGTCGAGCTGCGCTGGGCCAACGTTCAGCTCGAGGCGCGCGAGGGCGAGCTGTGGCAGCTGCGCGAGGAGGCGATCCGACTGCGCGCCCAGATGGCGGCCAGCGCGGCGGCGGCGGACAAGGAGGGCGAGGAGCCGGCCCTGAAGCGCAGCCTCGCCGAGCAGGAGGAAGTGATAGTGAAGCTGCGCGAGCAGATCGAAGCTTTGCGCGAGCGCTGTGAATCGCAGGAGAAATCGCTGGCCGTGCGCAAGAAGAACCTGCGCATCCTGGCCGCCCTGCTCAAGCGCGAGAGAGAGAATCGCCAGGAGCCCCGCCCGGACGGAGAGGAGGCGCCGACGTCCTTCCAACGCACCGCGGCGAGGTCCCCGCTCGATCTAGACGCGCTGATCGCCGACACCGGCAGCGACACGCAAGAGGATCTCGACGAGCTGGACGAGTTCGGCGACGTCGACGAGGCGATCGACACGCTGCGGATGGAAAGACCGGACGGCGATCCCGACCCCGATCGGGGAACCGGTTGAACGGGATCCCGGTTGACATCGAGCCTTGCTCGTGTCATTCACAATCGCCCTGCGCGAAAGTGGCGGAATTGGTAGACGCGCAGGCTTCAGGTGCCTGTACCCGCAAGGGTGTGGGGGTTCGAGTCCCCCCTTTCGCAAGGAAACCGGCCTTTCGCGAGGCCGGTTTTTTTTTGTCCGCGACTCGACGGGAAGCGCGCCGCCTTTTCGGGTATCATCGGCTCCGGTCATGAGAAGGAGCGTGGCGATCATGGCGCTGGCGGCGCTGACGGTGCCGGCGACGCGCATCGCGGCGGACGGCGACGCCGCGGACGGTGTCGACCGCCCGAGTCGCGGAACGATCGTGTGGCTCTCCGGGCCGAACGATCCCGGCCGGCGTGCGATCCGCTCCGCGCTGCGCCCGCTCGGCGAGCTGGGGCTGGCGCTCGTGTTGGAGCGAGTCTCCGAGGGCGCTCCGGACGAGGACGACGCGCTGGAGAGCCTGGCCGTGCACAGGGCGCTGGCCGCCGCCTGGGACGACGACGGCGGGGAGCTGCAAGTCCTGCTGGCCGGCGCGGAGGGCCCGGAGCGGCTCAGCGCCGAGCCCGGCTCTCTCGACGAAAAGGCGGTCTACCTGCGCGAGCTGCTGCGCTCCCGGCTGGAGGGCCGATCGCTCGGCGCGGAATTGCTGGTCACCGCGCCTCCCGAGCTGGTTCCCGAGCCGTTGCCGCCGCAGCTCCCGGTCTCGCGCCCGCGTCCGCCGGGCTGGTCGCCGCCGGAGCGCTACGACGGTCCGAGTCCGGGCCCGCGGCTGGGGATCGGCTACCTGGTCCGCCTCCACCCCGACTCGACGCCTTGGTCGCAGCACGGCCCGGCCTTCCACCTGCCGGCCTGGCGGCTGCCGGCGCGCCTGGTGCTGCGCGCGGTCTGGGCCGTGATGCTGCCGGCGCGAATCGGAGATCCGGGCAGAACCTGGCTCGAGATATCGAGCTTCGAGCTGAGCGGGGCGATCGGCTGGGTTCCGCTGCGGCGCTCGCGCGTCGAGCTGGAGCTGGAGCTGGGAGGCGGAGCGTTGCGCACTCGCTGCGAGGCGTTCCTGGCCAGCGGAAGCAGCATGAGCGCGGCCCGGCTGTCCGGACGGCTGCACGGAGCCATCGGCCTGGTCTGGCACCCGCGCGCCGGGCTGGACGTCCGCCTCCACGCCGGCGTCGCCTTCGTCCCGGCGCCGGCCAGCTTCGGGATCGAGGGCGAGGGGGACTTCGGCAGGGCCCGCTGGCGCCCCACCGCCGGAATCGACCTCTCCACCGCGCTGCTGGGCGGGTGATCCAGATGAAGTTGGTGCGGAAGTTGCTTGGACTGCATTCGACATGAGCCTGCGCTGGAAATTCCTGGTCCCGCTGAACGCGTTGATTCTCGCAGTCTGGGTCGGGCACTTCTGGGAAACCACCTCGAGGATCGAAGAAGAGTTCATCAGGAGCGAAGTGGACGCGATCGAGCACCTCGCCCTCGGGCTCAAATTCTCGATCGAGCACATGCTCAGACGGGGAGAGGACATCGCGAGAGAGCAGGAGTACCTGACCCAGTTGACCGATCGCTGCCGCGGTCTGGATATCATGGTCATCGATTCCGAATTCCAGGTGCACCTGGCTTCCGACTCGCCGCGTATCGGGAAGAAGTGGTACGAGCACGACATAGAGGAAGTGCTCGCGAGAAAGAAGGACGAAGCCTGGAACCTTCGAGGCCACTTCCACGACGGCCGGCCCGCGATCGACGCCACGATCGGCGTGTTGGACGCGGCTGGCCGGGTTCGTTACGTGGTGCACATCGCCCGCTGGCTCGACGCACTGGAGAACGCCGAGAGAGAGCAGCTTCTCTCCCACCTGATCTCCGCGCTGGTGATGCTGATCGCTGTCGCGGTAGCGCTCAACGCGCTCACCTACCGCTTGGTGATCCGCCCGATCCACTCTCTGCGACGCAAGATCGCGGCCAGCGGCTGGTTCGAAGAGCACCCTTCTCACCGTCGTAAAGGAGAGATCGAGCAACTCTCCACAGTGGTCGGATCGCTGCTCGAAAGCATGCGGTGCAAGACCGACAGCTTGGTGGACACCATCGAGCAGAAACAGGACGCACTCGACGAGGTCTCCGAGGACCGCCAGTCCCTGATGGGAGACGTGGAGCGCGTTACAGGGGAGCTGGAGGACGCCCGCCAGCGCATGATCCGCCTCGAGAAGCTCACTGCCCAGGGACAGCTTTCCGCCGGTCTGGCCCACGAGCTGCGCAATCCCCTGCACACCGTGAGAGCCACGGCAGAGACCGCCCGCCGACGATTTCCGGTCGTGAGCGAGATGATGAACGACATCGTCGAAGAGGTGGATCGCATCGAACGCCTGCTGGAAAAGCTGATGAGCTACACGCACTCGACCTCTTTGCAGCGGGAGCTGGTCGATCTCGAAAAGCTGTGCACGAACGTCGAGCGTCGCGTTTGCCGCGGTCAACGCCATCACGTCGCGCAACCCTGCGATCGCTGCCGGGTCCAGGTGGCCCCCCATGTGCGCGAGATCGAAGCCGATCCCGTGCTGGTCGAGCAGGCCGTGATGAACCTCTGCCTCAACTCCGCCGAGGCGACATCTTCCTACGAAGAAATTTCCCTGTCCGCGACGAGCGACGGAGAGAACGGACTGGTAATCACCGTCTCGGACCGGGGTCGGGGCCTGGATCGCAACGAAGAAAATCGAGTCTTCGAACCGTTCTTCACGCGCAAGGCCGGAGGCACGGGGCTGGGCCTGTCGATGGTGCAGAAGATCGCAGACCTGCACGGCGGATCCATTTCTCTGGAAAACAGAAAAAATGGCGGGACGATCGCACGCCTGCACATTCCGAACTGCCTACCGAGAGGATCGCGATGAGCAAAATACTGATCGTGGAAGACGAGCCCAAGGGCATGAAGCTCCTGCGTCTGCGCTTGGAGGAGGCCGGGCACCAAGTGCGCGGAACGGGAGCGTACTCCGGCGCGCGGGAGCTTCTCGATTCCGAGCTGCTCGATCTGATGATCACGGATGTGCGACTCCCAGACGGCAACGGCATCGAGCTCGCGGGCGAAGCGATAAACCTGCAGGCCGATCTGCCGGTGATCGTGATCACGGCCTACGGGGCGATCAGCGACGCGGTGCGCGCGATGAAGCTCGGTGCGATGGAGTACGTGCAAAAACCGTTCGAGCTCGAGGCGATGGCGCTGCTCGTGGAGCGTGCGCTGGAGCAAAGGCGGGTCTGCGACGAGCACGCCTACCTGATCGACCAGACGCTCGAGGGAGAACGGGAGGTCGACCTTGTCGGCCGCTCGCAGGCGATGGCCGACATCCGAGAGAGCATCGCCAAGGTTGCAGCCTCGCGCTCCACCGTGCTGCTGCAAGGTGAGAGCGGCACCGGCAAGGAGCTGGTGGCCCAGGCGATCCACCAGGCCTCCCGCGAACGGGAGCAGCCGCTGATCAAGGTCAATTGCCCCGGTATTCCGGCGCAGCTGTTCGAATCCGAGCTGTTCGGCCACATGAAGGGCTCCTTCACCGGCGCCTTCGAATCGCGCAGGGGAAAATTCGAGCTGGCCGGCGGCGGAAACATCCTGCTCGACGAGGTCTCGGAAATCCCGATGGAGCTGCAGTCGAAGCTGCTGCGAGTGCTCGAGAACCGGCGCTTCACGCGAGTCGGCGGTACCAGCGAGATCGAGGTCAAGGCACGCGTGATCGCGGCGACCAACCGCAATCTCAAGCGGTTGGTGCGCGAGGGGCGTTTCCGCGGAGACCTCTACTTTCGCCTCAACGTGTTCCCCGTCGAGCTGCCGTCGCTGCGAGACCGGCGGGAAGACGTGGAACCCACCGCTCTGCACCTCCTGTCGCACGTCAGTCACAACTGCGGGTTGATAGCGCGCGGGATCAGCGCCGAGGCCGTCTCCGCGCTGATCGGATACGACTGGCCGGGCAACGTACGCGAGCTGCGCAACGTGCTGGAGCGAGCGCTGGTGCTGGCCGGGGGCGGCATCATCGAGATCGAGCACCTGCCCTGGGAAATCCAGGAACGGCGAGACGCCGCCGAGCACGGCCCCGAGACGTTCGGCGCTCGAGTCGAAGCGTTCAAGAAAACCATACTGCTCGAAGCGCTCGAGAAAAACCAATGGCGCAAGAAGGACGCCGCAAAGCAGCTCGGGCTCAGTCAACGCGCCTTGAGCCACCACGTGGCGAAGCTGAACCTGGACGACTACCGCGGCCCCGACAGCTCGTAACGCAGCATCACCGAGGTCCTCAGCGGGACCTCGCCGAGCACCGAGGGTCGCTCCAGCACTCCGCTCAGCTGACTCACCGTACGCAACGCCGCTTCGTCGAGGATCTCGTGTCCGGAGGAACGTTTGACCGCGAGATTCGAGAACGACGAGTCGGGACGCACGACGAACGAAACGACGACAGCTCCGGTGACGCCCATCCTCTGCGCGGCCACCGGGTAACGCTCGCGATCGATCAGCTCGGCGCGCAGCTCGGCCAAGAACCGGCGGGCGACCCTGGCTTTGTCCACCTCCGGTTTCTTCTTCGGCTCGGGTTTCGGCTCCGGCGGCGGGGGAGGTGGAGGCTCGGGCTCCTCCTCTTCCTCTTCGGCGTATTCTCCGACCCCGGCGTCCGCCAGCTCTCCGGTTCGCAACCCGTCTCCCTCGACGACTTTGTCTATGTGCTTGCGCAGCTTCTTCGGTCGCGGTTTCTTCTCGGGCGGATCCGGCTCTGGGGGGGGCGGCGGGGGCTCGGGAGGCGGAGGGGGCTCCTCCTTCGTCAGCAAGACCGGGATCTCGACGATCCGCTTCGACGAATCCTCGCCGTGATCGCGATCGAAAGCCAGCAGGGCGACATGCGCGGCGATCGAGACGATCACCGCGCCTCGAAACAGCCACTCGCTCTTCAACTCCCCCCCCCCGCCTGCTCGGCCTCGAGCTCGGTGGCGATCACCAGGTTCGTAATCCCCACCTCCCGCGCTGTGTCCATCACGGTGACGAACTTGCCGAACGGCGCCTCCACGTCCGCCTTGAGCAGGATCTTCTCCGCCTTTTCTCCCGTTGCCTCGGCCCGCTCGGCGCGCAGTCGATCGGCGACGGCGGACTCGGGGATCTCCTCGCCGTCGAAGAGAATACGTGAGTCGGCCGTGACCATTATCTCGAGGCTCTTGTCGGGGCGCTTCTCCGCTGTCGAAGTCTTGGGCAGCGTCAGGTCCAGCCCTTTCTGAGAGAGCACGGCGACGATCAGGAAAAAGATCAACAAGTTGAAGACGATATCGATCATCGGCGTCAGGTTGGGGTCGCCGGCGCTGCTCCGTTTTCTCTGGGAGAACTCGATCATTTTCCACTCTCGGCAACGCGTATCGCGGCGATGAACTCCTCGCCGTGGTGCGCCATCTCGAAGGCGACCCGATCCACCCTGTCGCTCAGCCAGTGGTAGACGAGAAGGATCGGAATCGCCACGGACATGCCCGCCGCGGTGGTCAGCAGCGCCTCCCAGATTCCGCCCGCGAGCAGGCCGATGTTGCTCACGTCTCCGGCCTCGGCGACGTCGGAAAAGACCCGGATCATGCCCAGCACGGTGCCGAGCAGCCCCATCAACGGCACCAGCGCTCCGAGGATGGCCAACCACTGGAGACGCTTGTTCAGCGCACGCAGCACGTGGTCGCCGGCGATGCCCGCCGACTTCTCGCGGGCTCGCTCGTCGCCCTCGGTGTGCCATACCGCGCCGATCACCCGGTGGATTGGAGTCCGGCCGGCCTCGAGCAGTTTCTCGACCTCGCCGTCGAGGCCCTCGCGAGCCCTGGCGCAGATCGTCCTGACCTCCTCTTCGCTCGGAATCCTGGTCCTGGCCAGCACAACCAGGCGCTCGACGATCACGGCCAACGCCAGAATCGACGAGCCCAGGATCGGATACATGATCAATCCGCCCTTCTCGAACAGCTCCCACATGGCGTTCCTTTCTTCAGATGCCGCCCTCGATCCCGGCGAAGAACGTGCGCGGCAGCCGCGGACCGTAGACGTAACCGGCGTCCCGGTCCGGCCCCTCGTCGTAGTCCTTCTGCCGCGAGTCGAGGATGTTCTTCATACCGGCGAACGGTTTCAAGAAACGATTCTCGTCGAGATCGAAGCGGTACGAGAGGTTGGCGCTCCAGTCGAAGAACCACGGCGACCGCTCGAGCGTGTTTTCGCTGATGTCCCCGGCGTAGTGGGGCACCTCCATCGGACCGGTGATCTCGAGCACGGTGGATAGCTCCAGGCCGGCCGCGGGTTCGGCCCACGTTTGGAAAAACCCGTACAGCTCGGGAGTGCGTAAGATCTTCTTCGACTCGAAATCTGGATCCGCCTCGTCGTTGGTCGCGCGTTCCCAGGTCCATCCGCCGCCCAGACCCCAGCTGTCGCCGCAGGAGATCTCGGCCTCGATCTCGCCTCCGAAGACGGTGGTGTCGCCCCCGTTGCGGCGGTACATCTCCAACTCGTTCGGGGTGCCGGGGTCGTCGTCCTCGTCGAGCACGAAGGCATCGGTGATCAATGTCCAAAAGCCGTTGATTCCGGTCTCGAGCTTCCACGCGTCGTCCAGCTCGAAATCGAACTCCAGCTGTTCGGCGAGCGAGTACGAACGTTCGGGACCGAGCCTGGGATCGTTGTAGATGACCTGTCCCTCCCCGCCCACCATCGTGATGTGCAGATCCTCGTCGAAGACTTGCGGCGCTCTGAACCCCGTCGAAAACGAGGTGCGCGAGCGCAGCCACTCGAGCGGGGTGAACATCAGCGCGGCTCGCGGGCTGGCCACCGGGTCGTCCAACTCGCTGTGCTTGTCGAGGCGTACGCCGATCACGCTCTCGGCCCAATCGGTGTAGATCCAGTCGTGCTGAAGAATCCCGGCCAGGTCCCAGTAGGTGTCGTCCACCTGTCGTCCGTAGGCCGGGAACTCGTCCTCGAGACCGTCGGCCAAGAACTGCGCACCCACGGTGACTATCTGCTCGCCGAGAGCGCTGTAGGCGAAGTTGATCGTGCCGTCCGCGGTGTGCACCGGGTTCTCGGTGCGGCCGTACGCACCAAGCGCAGCCTGCTTCGCCTCCCACTGCGACGCGGTCGGCGGATCGGACAGCTCGATGTCTCCTCCGCCGCCGTAGTAGGAGTCCCGCTCGGTGTAGGCGATTCCGTAGCCCAGATCATAGTTGAAATGAGAGCTGACCATCTGGCGCCAGCGGAGCCCGCCGCCGTAGCGCATGGTGTGGGTCGACTCGGCGATGCCGGCGTCGTGCTCGGGCCTGTTGAGGTGGTCGCCTCCGCGGCGGTGCGAGCGCAGCACGTGAAAGCTGAGCTTCAGCTCGCCGTCGGCCGGGGTGTCTATGTAGGTCTCGGCACCGGTCATCACCTGGCGCACCTTTCCTATCTCCGAGAAGCCGTCCCCGTTGGCGTCCCACGGCTGTCGGGTGTGGGCGCCGCCGAACACGTGCAGCGCCAGGTTGCGCTCTTCGTTGACGACTCCGGCGTTGGCCCCGAGTCGGAACTCCGGCTCGGTCATGCCCACGGCGCCTCCCCGCAGGCTCGCGCTGGCGAACGATTCCCGGGGACGCGCAGTGATGATGTTGACCACTCCGCCCACGGCGTTGCCACCGTACAGCGCCGATCCGCCACCCTTGACCACCTCCACCCGCTCGATCATCTCCTGGGGGATCTGCTCCAGGCCGTAGACGCCTGCCAGGCTGGAGAACACCGGCCTGCCGTCCAGCAGGATCTGGCTGTAACGTCCCTCCAGACCGTTCAGCCGGACCTGGGTGAAGTTGCAGTTCTGGCAGTTGTTCTCCACGCGAACCCCGGTAGTGGAATCGAGCGTCTCCGCGAGATTCGTCGCCTTCTTGCGCTCGATCTCCTCGCGTCCGACAACCTGGGTCCTGACCGGCGCCTCCTCGACCAGCTTCTCGGTCTTGGTGCCGGTCACCACCACGTCCTCCAGCGGGAACTCCGTGAACAGCTCGAACCCGCTCAGAGCCGTGCTCTCGTCCAACCGCACCGTCTCCTCGAGCGGCGCGAGATCGGAAGCCTCGACGCGTATCGTGTAGCTGCCGGCCGGCGCGGCCACGACGACCTCGCCGCTTTCGTCCGTGATCAGCTCGAGCTCGAGCTCGGGAATTTTCACCGTAGCGCCGGCTACCGGAATTCCGGTCGGATCGAGCACCACTCCGACGTGCTCGGGAACCTTCTTCTCGTCCGGCTCGGGCTCCGGGTCGGGCTGCTCCTCTTGCGGCAACTGCTGCGCCAAAGCAGCCGGCGCACTCGAGATGCAGGCAAGCAAAGCCAGTGCTCTTGCCATTCGTCGCCTCCATCCCCCAAAGGTTGCAAAAATCGTTGTCACTCGTGCCATTCGTCGCCTCCATCCCCCAAAGGTTGCAAAAATCGTTGTCAAACGCTCACCCAGTCGGGTCGTCGCGGGCGTTGCTCAGCAAGCTCCGTGCCACGCGATTCTTCGCGGAGGGAAAGCGGCGACCGCCACGGATAAAGGACGAAGCAGCCGCAATAGCACGAGCGGCGCTTACGAAAAACGTAACTGGATTACGCGAGATGTAACTGACGCGATCCCAGTAATCGGGGTCGGTGTTTGGCGGGAACAGGTTGCAGCGCTGCAAATCGAGCGCGCCGCACCACAGGCCGGTGGGTTGGCAGTGGCTCGCGGGCTCGCTGACAGTTGCTAGTCGCGCACGCAGCGCACCGTGTTGCTGTCCGTCCTTTCCGAGCCGTAGTTGCTGCCGTAGCGGAAGTAGACGCACCAGGCCTGGGCGGGGACGACTCCCGTGACGAGGGACGAGGACCAGAAGTCGTAGTGCGTTTCGATCAGCTCGGGGTGGTGGTAGTTGGAGTCGTCCGACGGTCCGTAGCCGGCGGGACAGCCGTCGCAATCGATACCGTCGTTGCACGAGTCTTCCAGGCAAGACGGATCGTCCAGACCGCAGGTGCTGAGAGCCAGATCACCGGTGGGCGAACCGTCGACGCAGCCGCGCACCAGGCCGACCAACTCGTCGATCTCGGGAAGCCGCCAGTCGTCGTGGCCGCCCAGAACGAGATCGCCGCAGATGTCCGTGACGTCCGGGTTGTAAGTGGCGTCGTACTCGCCGGCCGCCTCGAACCAGTTGGCCTGGCTCAGATCGCCGTCGTCCTGCCAGCACAGGCCGGAAACCCGATCGAAAAACGTCACTCCGTCCGTCCCGCACCCTTCCACCAGCTCCAGGGCCCCGATGTCCGCGTAGGCGGGCACGCCGACGCCTTCGTTCTCCGCGCCGGCCAGGTCTAGCCGTCCGGATCCGCGCAGGTCGGCGTTCGGCGCCGCCGCTCCGTCGGCGGCGTCGATGCACGGCGAGCCGGGCGTCGGCTCGAGGTCGTAGAGCTCGTATCCGTGGGGCGCGGAGCCGGTCAGCCAACCGGTCACGTCTCCCCAAACGAAAACCGTGCTCGCGTCGTTTTCGACTATGTAGGCCCAACGCGGATCGCCGTCGGGGGAGGCGTCCGCGTCGACTCGGACGAACAGCCCGGCCAGCTCTCCGGTGCTCCAGTCGGCATCCCCGTCTACGAGAGCGGTCCGAAGCGTATCCGGATCGAAGCTGAGCGAGTCCCACTGGCCCGCGCTCATCGGATACCCCGCCAGCAGCGGATCTTCTCCCGAGACCGACGTTCCGCTGTAGCCGCCTTCCACGATGGAGTACCTCGCGTCGGCTGTGTAATTTGGATCGTTTATCGCTTCGCTGTCTCCTCCCCAGAGAATCGAGTTGACCAGCTCGACCGGGGGGCTCTCGCTGTACGAGCACAACGATGACCCCCCGATTGTCGCCGAGTTTCCGGCAAGCGTGCAGTTTCCAATGTAGAACGGGCTGTACGCCGCGATCGCTCCGCAGTGGGTCCCGCCGCCGTTGCCGGCGAAGATCGAGTTTTCCACGTTCGCGTTGATCACGTTGGGAGAGCTGTTGATCGCTCCCCCTCCGCCGGAGTTGCCGGCAAAAACGCTGGAGTCGATTTCGATGTCGGAAGTGCCGTCCACGTGGACCGCTCCGCTCAGCATCCCGCTGGTGTTGGCGGTGAAAATGCATCTCGAGACGCTCACCACCGAGTCTTCGTTGAAAACGGCTCCTCCTCGCCAGTGGGCGTGATTGCCGGTGAACACGCAGTTGGCGATCTCGAGATTCGACACGTCGGAGTTGAACATCCCGGCTCCGCGATCGAACGGATAGGAGGTCTCGTCGTCCTGGAAACCACCGGTCACCGCGAAGCCGTCCAGCACCGCGTCGCTGGCGCCGGTTACAACGCGCACGACCCGATTGGTGCCGGTCTGGTCGAAGCCGCTGATCACGGTGAGATTGGACTCGAAGTCCCGATCGCCGCGAGCCGTCTCGCCGCCGGCGAAGCCTCCGTAGATCCCTACGTCGGCTGCCATCTCAACGCTGTCGTGCTCGTCGGTCTGATAGATCGGGTAGGTCCCCGACGCCACCCAGACCTCCGCGCTGTCCGGGCAGTCCGCGCCGCCCACCAGGGCGGCGGCTGCGTCTATGCCCTCCTGAATACGATCGAAAGCCGTGCTCCAGCTCAGCCCGTCGCCGCCTCCCGACGCCTCCCCGTCCACGAGCCTGACGCACGTTTCACCCTGGCTCCCGGTGCCAGTACCCGTGTCGGTGTCCGTGTCGGTGTCCGTGTCCGTGTCCGTGTCCGTGTCGGTGTCCGTGTCGGTGTCGGTGTCGGTGTCCGTGTCGGTGTCGGTGTCGGTGTCGGTGTCCGTGTCGGTGTCCGTGTCCGTGTCCGTGTCTCCATCGCTCGTGCCCGCGTCGTCCACGTTCTCGTAGTCGCCGAGCAAGGCCTGGCAGCCGACCACGGACGAGGCGACCAGAATCGCGACGAGCAGTCTTCGATATTCGCGTCTCATCTAGAATCTCCCCCCAACGCTCAGCGCGGCGAAACCCGGTCCGGCCGCGGGCGCGGCACGTACCTCCACCGTCTCGTCCTCTCCCTCGCCGCCAGCGGCGTCGACCACTAGCAGAACAACGCCGGTAGCCAACGCGGCAGAGCCCACCCCGATCAGCACGTTGGTCGCGGTGGCCAGACCGCTCATCCGGTCGTTGTCTCGTTGGCTCGAGGCATCGATGCACTCGCCGCCGGGACAGTCCTTCTCGAGCCGCTCGTCGATGGATAGCGCCGCTCCGCCGGTGATCGATCCGCCGACCAGCAACGCCGCTCCGACTCCGGTGCCGACCCAGCCCCAGGTGAAAAGAGTCGCGCCGCTCTCTTCACCGGCGGAAGCCTGGTCCGTCTCGGAGGAAGGCTCGACAGGAGGCGCCTTCTCGTCCTCGGCTTCGTCGCCGCGCTCGCTCGGCGCCTTCTCGGCGAACAGCTTCACCTTCTGTCCACCGCTGACCCGCACCGGCCGCTCGAGCAGAGTTTGTCCGCGCAGCTCGATCCGCAGCTCGTGGGTCACGCCGGCCGAGACCATCATCGGTCCGGGCAGCGGAGCCCGCTCGCGCTCCACGCCGTCGACGATCACCCGAGCGCCGTCGGGCGCGGTGACGTGGACCGCGCCGACCATCTTGCGCAAGCGCTCCACCTCGGACAGCACCTCCTCGCGGCGGTCCGGCGGAACGTCGTCTCCCCCCTGGGAGAGGTAGGCCTCGAACGCCTGCAGCGCCAAACCCGGTCGCTTGGCGAGCGCCTCGCACTGTCCGACGTTGTACAACAGCTTCCAGCTCGGGCTGAGCTCGTACGCCCGGCGGAATGATGCCGCCGCCTCGGCGTACTCGCCGCTTTCGAACTGAGAGCGGCCCGCGGAAAACGCCTCCTTGGCCGCGGCCATGTCTTCGGCCGCCGCGGCTGCACCGCAGCTCAACAGCGACGCGGCGACCAGCCACGCCGACGCAGCGCGCAAACACCTGCTCATGGAAACCTCCAGCTGCCGTCGTGTTTCTCTTTTTTCCCAAATGTCTCGAAACCAAAAAGCAGACTATCAAAAGGGCGCTGGTGGACAAAGGCGTTTCTCTGGGACGGCTTCCGGGGACCAGGACCGATCAGTAGCCGGGATCGGTGTCCGGGGGGAACAGGTTGCAGCACTGTAAATCGAGCGCGCCGCACCACAGGCCGGTGGGTCGGTAGTGGCTCGGGCAGGGACCTGCCACGCAGATGCCCCCGAAGGTGTCGCAGTGATCGAGCCCGATCGGGGCGGGCGAGCAGCACCAGGACCACTGGCAGCCCGGCAGCGACTGGGTGGGGAAGTGGCCCGTCGCGCAGCCGGCGTAGGGGTTGATCGGGCAGTAGCCTCCGGCCAGGGCGCATTGGCTGGCCAGCGGGGCCGAATCGTGGGCCGTATCCGCCGGCTCGGCGGGCTCGCTGCCGGTATCACCGTTTTCCGCCTGGCTTTCGTTTTCCTCCTCGAAGCCGCCCCCTCCGGCGAAACCTCCTCCCAGACCGCTGCCGTAGGGAGCGTGCCCTCTCTCCTCGCAGCCGATCGCAGCCGCCAGCAGAGCCGCTGCCCAGAAAGCCCGACGGATCATCTTCCAACCCTCCTTTGATAAGTATAATGGCTGCGGGCGCTGATTGTAAAACGTCTTGCGAATCTGTTTGCCCTCTAGATACGTTGACACCGCGTCGTTTTTCTCAACCATGAACTGGCGGGCGGCGACTCAGCTGGAGTGAAACGGGCAATGACCAAAAGACCCGCCAGGGCGCGCCAGGACGAAGACCGACCGCTCGTGGAGCGGGCGGCGCGCGGCGACCGGGAGGCGCTGGGAGAGCTGTTCACGCGGCACGCGCCGGCGGTGCGACGCCTGCTGGCCAGCGTGATCGGCCCCTGCGACGAGCTGGACGATCTGGTCCAGGAGGTCTTCATCCAGGTACATCGCTCGCTTTCGGGCTTTCGCGGCGACTCGAAGTTCTCGACCTGGCTGCACCAGGTGACGGTCTACGCCGCCTACAACCACCTCAGGCGGCCGCGGCGGCGCTGGATACCGACCCTGCCGGAGCGGTTCTCCTCGCTGGAGAGCCCGCCGGGCGATAGCCCGCACGAGCGCCTGCACGGCCGCGAGACCCTGCGGCGCCTCCACGCGATCCTGGACTCGATCAAGCCCAAGAAGCGCGTGGCCTTCATCCTGTTCGCCGTCCGCGGGCACTCGGTGAACGAGGTGGCGAGGATGGTCGGGGCGCCGGTGCCGACGGTCAAGTCCCGGATCTGGTTCGCGCGGCGCGAGCTGAGGAAGAAGGCTGCCCGGGACGCATACCTGGCGCAGCTGTTGGAAGAGCTGGAAGAAGATGACTCCGAGAGCTGACGAGCGAAGCGAAGGACACCTGGTGCGGGCCCTGCGCCGGCACGAGTACCAGGACCCCGGCCCGGCGAGGCTCGAGTTCGAGAAGCGCCGCCTGCTGGCTCGACTCGCTTTCGAGGAGCGGCGCTTTGCGAGATCGTGGCGGGGCGCGGTCGTCGGCGGGCTGCTGGGCGCCGGAGCCGTCGCAGCGGCGGTCGCGGCGGTCTTCCTGCTGCTGGATCCGTCTTTGCCTGACGCCGAGCGACCGGTGCGCCTCTCCGGAGCCTGGCGGCTGGCGAGCGGCGACGCGATCGCGCGCGGCACCGAGGTGATCGTGCCCGAGGGCGAGCGCGCGGTGCTGCTGCTGCCGGACGGCTCCGGAATCAGAGCTGCGGGCGGGACGCGCATGTCCGTGCAGTCGGCCGACGGATCCGCGATCCGGATCGAGGAAGGACGCCTGCTGGCCCGCGTCGAGGCCCGGCCGCCGGAGCGTCGCTTCCGGGCGCTGACGCCCGACGCCGAGGTGGTCGTGCACGGGACGATCTTCTCGCTGGAGGTCGGCGAGCCGGGTGGAACCGCGGTACGCCTCCTCGAGGGAGAGGTACGCCTGGCGTGCCGCGATCGAACGCTGACCATGCGCTCCGGGCACCGGGTCGTGGTCGACGAAGGGGGCCTGGTCTCGATGGACGCCTTCGACCCAGACGAGCGCTTCGCCGACGGAGAGCTGCGGGAGCTGGTCCGCCTGATCGAAGGCGATTCCGATCGTGTTGAAAACCGGCCCTCTTTCGCGTGGGAGGGCAGCAAAGCCGAGGCGCCGATCCCGCTGGCGAGCGACTCTTCGGCCGCCGGGCGCGAAAGCGATGATCGCGCCGGCCCGGACGGCGACGGGGACGGTGCCGAAGACACGTCCGAAACCAGGCGAGCCGCCATCTCCCGCCGACCGACCTCGCTGGGCGAGCGCGTCGAGGAGCAGTGGAGCGGCGGGCGCTACGCGCGGGTGATCGATCTCACCGAGGAGGTGAGAAGCGACGCCGAGCTGCTCTACACCCGCGCCCGAGCGCTGGCCCGGCTGCATCGCTGGCGCGAGGCCGCGGTCTGCTTCGAGCGCGTCGCCGGGCTGGATTCCGCCAGAAATGGAGAGGCACTCTACCTGTCGGCCGACGCCTTCCGCCGCGCCGTCGACTTCGAGCGCAGCCTGGATCTCGCCGAGCGGGCGATCGCCGCGGGCGGTCCCAACGCCGACCACGCCTGGGGCGTCAAGCTGAGCGCGCTGACCGGGATGGGAAAGTACTCGGCCGCGGCCGCGGCCGCAGGCGTCTACCTCGATCGCTTTCCCAGCGGCGCGCACGTCGGCGAGGCGCACTTCGTGCGCGGCACCGGCCTGCGCCTGGAGCGCCGCTGGGAGGAGGCGGTCCGGGCCTACGAGGAATTCCTCTCCACGGAGCGCGGTTCCGCGGCGATGAACGACGACGCCGAGTTCTACAGCGCCTACGGCCTGCTCCGCTCCGGACGCACGCAAACCGGACGCGAGGCGCTGGAGAGCTATCTCGTCCGCCACCCGCAAGGCCGCCACGCCGACCGGGCGCGCGCGGCCCTCGAGCATTGAACGCTCTTTTTCTCCGAATCGTCGCGACGGCGCTCGCGATCGGCGCCGGCGGCTGCAGCGGAGCGCACTTCGACTTCGCCGACGACTCCGAGGACGCCGCTCCGGACGCGGGCTGCCCGGACGTGCCGCTGGCGTTCGCATCCTGCCACCACGACGGTGCCGGGTGCAGCGGCACGGCCGAGGCGATCAGCGCCGAAATCCAGACCTCGCGCGGATGCACGCCGGCCGGGCTCTCTCTCGGCGCGCTGCGGATCGACGCCGATCTTGCGGACGGCGGAGCCCTCGATCTGCTGGCCTGGGTGGTGGCCGAAGACGAGCAGGCGGGGCCTTTCCTCTCCGGCGCTTCGCTGGCGGCCTTCGGAGATCGCTGCGGGAAGCGACCTCCCGCCGGGCAGCTCGAGTGCGGCTATCGCCCGTGGCTGGCGAAACGCTCCGTCGATCTGTCGGCTCCCCTCTACCTCCACGTGCAGACGCCCGCCCCGCGGGAAGAAGGCCTGGAGGTGGGATTCCAGGTGCGAGAAGCGCAGAGCTGGAATCCGCAGCTGCCCGCAGCCGGCGAGCCGATCAGCTGCGACCCCGGCGCGGGCCACGTCTCGGAGCTGCTGGTGCTCGATCCGCCGTGGTACGCGGGCGGTACGACGCTCGAGCTGTCGACGGCCCCGCCCGCCTTCGAGGAAGAACCCCGTATCTGCCGGGAATCGGCCGGCGGCTGGAGACAGGTGGCCTACCTGCTGCGCAACCAGGGCGACGATCCGCTGCGGATCGAGTCGATCCGGTTGAGCCGCCCGCAATCGGGACCGCAGAGCTTTCACTTCGCTCTTTGGGCCTGCGACGCCGACGGCGAGGTGGGGCCGGACGCCGCCCGGCTGGCCGCGAGCTGCGAGCTCGCCGGAGACGCGGCGTCCAAGCGCGTGCAGGCCGACATCCCGCCCTGGGTGCCCGATCTGGCGGAGACCGAGCGGGTGCTGCTCGTGCAGGTGCCGCCCACCGTCCGGATCGATCCGCTGCTCTCGGTGGAGATAGAAGCGCGTTGAGCACGTCCGTCCGGGCGAAATAGTGCACCGATGGGTTGAGTCGGGCCGATCGGAGTGTCATGTTTGGAAAAGTGTTCGCAACGCTGAAGGTCGTATTAGACGTCGCCGTCTATCGGCTCAGGAAGCTGGAGATGGCCAACATGTTCGCCGCGGTGGCGATCATGTTCGCGCTGCGGCTCTCCTGGGCGGACGCGGCCGTGCGGGTCGTCTTCGGGCTGCTGCTCAACCTGCTGGCCTACCTGACCAACGACTACTACGACGTCGAGCAGGATCTGGCCTCGCCCAACAAGGACCGCCGCAAGGCCGAGTACCTGGCCGGCCACATGAAGCAGGCCGCCGCCGCGCAGATCGTGCTGGCCCTGCTGCTGGTGGGCGTGGCGCTGGCCTGGAGCCCGGGGTTGCTGGTGCCGCTGGTGCTGGGCGGCGGAATCTGCTGGATCTACTCCTGGAAGCTGAAGCGATATCCCTACATCGACGTGGTGTCGATGATCCTCTGGGGAGTCGCGATGCCGATGGTCGGCTTCCCGCTGGACAGCACGTTGGGCTGGGCGCTGGTCGGCCAGCTCGCGCTGTTCTCGGCTTGCTTCGAGTCGATCCAGGTGATTCGTGATCACGACGAGGACGTCGCCAGCGGCGTGCGGACCACCGCGGTGCGGATGGGAGTCCCGGCCACGCGCGCGCTGCTGGTCTTCTTCATGCTGGTCAGCGCCGCCTACTCGGTGCTGCTGCTGCACCGCTGGATCGGCCTGGCGCTGCTGGTCGCCCCGCTGATCCCGTTCGACCGCGAGCGCGCCGACCGGTACTGGAACCGCCAGCGGCTGGTGATGGGCCTGGTCTGGCTGGCGCTGATCGGCTGGACATTCTGGTTCCAGGGCAGCCACGGCTGGCTGCTCCAAGTCGCGAGCGACGCGGTCGTCGACTGGCCGTGATCCACGCCGACGATTAGGAAGGGTCACCACTTGGCATTCGAGAAGGGATCGACGAAGCGCACTCCAGACAGCGTCCTTCCGTCTTGCAGATCCTCGCTCAAGAGGACGTCGACACCGTTGCGAGCAGCCACGGCCCAGAGCATGGCATCCCAAAACGAGAGCCGGTGATCGCGAACCGCGGCCATGGCGCGAACGACGGTGTCGGGACCGGGCAGCGCTGCGGGAAACAGATCCTGCCAGTCGGTGACCTGGGCGGCGGCGTCTGCGTGAGGCATCTTTCCCTTGCGCGTGGCGACGAAGTAGAACTCCGCCAATGCCTGCAGCGCCAGCACGCAGTCCAGCTCCACGCAGCGATCCACCACCTCGATCGCGCGCTCGTGCCTGGACCCGGCGTCGCGGTCGACCGAGTAGACGAGGATGTTGCTGTCCAGGCTGACCCGCTCACCGCTCGTGAATCTCATCGCGATCCACCCTGGCGCCTCCCAGTGAATACCCGGCGCGCATACGTGCGAAGGCTCGCCTGCGAGCGGCGCGTTGCTCTTCTGTCAGCTCGCGAATCGATTCGAGAGGAGACAGACGAGCCACGGGACGTCCGCGTCGCGTGATCACAATCACCTCGCCGCGCTCCACGGCCGCGAGGTAATGCGACAGGCGCTGGTTCATCTCGCGAATGCTGACGATCTGTTCCATCCGAATGCCTCCAAAATGAATGTACTACGTTCTACATTTATCCGCAAGCGTCGAAGGCGCTTGCGCAGACGGAGGCCGGGAGGGGCCGACCAGGGGTGAGGGGGCGGGACCAGGGGTGAAGGGGTTCGGGAGCAGGGAGACCGCCGCTCAGACCCGGGAAACCGGTCCGATCCCCTCCGGGTACTCGACCGCGGTTCCGTCCGGGGCGCAAAAGACGGTGCGCTCCGGATCGCGGCGCACCACGTATTCGGGGCCGACCGGCACCTTGCCGTGGCCGCCGGGCAGGTCGACCACCAGCTGCGGAATCCCCAGCCCGCCCAGGCGGCCGCGCAGCCGATCGATGATCTCCACGCCGGCGCTCAGCGGCGCCCGCAGGTGCCCGGTGCCGGCCACCAGGTCGCCGACGAACAGGTAGTACGGCCGCACGCGGATCCGCAAAAGGGCGCGGCACAGCTCCTCCACCACCCCGGCGGCGTCGTTGACTCCGGCCAGCAGCACCGACTGGCTGGCCACGGGGACTCCGGCGTCCACCAGCACGGCCGCGGCCGCCGCGCTGGCGGGGGTCACCTCGCGCGGGTGGTTGAACTGCGTGTTGACGTAGATCGGACCTCGCTCGGCCAGGCCGCGCGCCAACCCGGGAGTCACGCGCATCGGAAGCGCGACCAAAGCGCGCGTCCCCAAGCGGATGATTTCCACCGAGGGGATCGCGCGGATGCGATCGAGCATCCCGAGCAGCCGCTCGTCGTCCAGCAGCAGGGCGTCTCCGCCCGAGACGATCACGTCGCGGATCTCGGGATTGGCGCGCAGGAATTCCAGCGCGTGCTCGAAGCCGTCCGCGTCCAGCGGCCGGATCCGCCCGCGACCCAGCACGCGGCGGGTGCAATGGCGGCAATGCACCGCACAGCCGCCCGAGACGAGCAGCAACGCTCGATCCGGGTAGCGCCTGACCACTCCGGGCAGCGGAGCGTGGCGCTCCTCGTCGATCGGGTCGTCGAGGAGGCCGTCGCCGCGGCTCAGCTCCAGCGGATCGGGCTCGAACATGCGCCGGATCGGATCGCGCCTGTCTCCCGAAGCGGCCAGCGCCAGGTAGTACGGTGTGACCAGCAGCGGGAAGCGGCGGTGGGCCTTTGCGATGCGATCCTCCCGGCAGCCGGGCAGGGCCGCTGCCAGCTGCCCGGGGCTGCGCAAAGCGCGGGAGATCTGCCAGCGCCAGTCGTTCCATCGCCGCTCGCCGCTCGCCCGCTTCGATATCTGGTCTGCGAAATCGCGCATTCCGGCAACCCTCACGGTTGGTACTGCACAATCGCCGCCGCGTCGAGCCTCCGCACGGTTCGGCTTGCACGCCGCGGCACGGGGCTGTATACACTCGCCCGGCGCCCCGCGGGAGGGGCGCGGACCCGGAGCGGAGGAGATCATGGCCAAAGCAGGAAAAATGAATCGGGGCGTCAGCTCCAAGGCGGACCGCGGCGGCGGCAGCGAGATCAAGCTGCCCAACGGCGTTCACGCCGTGGACGGACACGGGAACATCTTCGCCTCGTTGCCCGAGCTCAGCCGGGTGCAGCCAAAGTATTTCACGCTCGAGCAACTGAAGACCGCGCTGGAGGCCGGAGAGCTCATCTCGCTTTCGAACGACGAGCTGACCAAGATAGAGACTCTGGTCGCCCGCAAGTAGCCCGGCCGTCGTGAGCCGCTCTCCCGCGCCGATTCCCGGACCGCCGTGGCGGCCTAGCGAGACGACGCTGCGGCGGCTCGAGGAACTCTACCTGCAGCTCGACCGAAAGCTGGCGAGCTTCGCCTGGAGCTGCGAGGCCTGCGGAGACTGCTGCCGGTTGGCCGAGCGGGGGCACGAGGTGTGGCTCACCGACCTGGAGCTCGGTTTGCTCGCCGCCCGCCACGGCCTGGTGGCTCCCCGGGTGGCGGGGGTCTGCCCCTACCTGGCGGGCGGTCGCTGTCGAGCCCGCGCCGGCAGGAGCCTGTGCTGCCGCATCTTCCACTGCGCCGCACCGAGCGCCGAGATGGAGTCTCTGCACGAGAGCTTCGTCTCGGATCTGCGACGCATCTACCGCGGGATCGCAAGGGAGCCGCTCTACGGCGAGCTGCTGTCCAGCCTGGAGGAGCACGGAGCGAGAGACGATCGGGACGGGGACATCGCCGAGACCAGCGAGTAGGCGGCGGCGGTCGTGCGGTTGGGCCTGAGGATGTCGACCACCTCCGAGGTGCGCACGTAGAGCGTCTTGCGGATCAGGTCCAGCGGTCGTCCCAGGTAGTCGCCTCCCGGCAGCGGGGGAACCAGCCTCAGCCCGACCGCCTCGTGGTCCGCGATCCACGCCGAGCTGGCCCGATCGCGAACCGCCACGCAGACCCCGCTTTTGAAGTGATACTCCCGGTGCCTGGTGACAAAGCAGGTACGCACTCTCCGTTCGGGTCCCCGGTACGCCATGACGCTCTCCTCCTCGCGCTTCTCTTCGTGTAGAGGAGTGTACGTCTTGTGGTTGGATGTGGTCAAAAAAAACCACCGCGTTTCCGCGAAGAGGAACCGGCTTGCTAAGCAGGGGATATTCGTGTCAAAAAAGGTTGGAAATATTTTTCTTGGAGGGATGCATCATGATTCGTTCGACGACAATCTTCGCGCTCACCTTTTTCGCACTCGCGGGGACGGCGCACGCCCAGGACTACTACTCCGATCCGGCCGGCCAGGGTCAGCCCGGCCAGGACCAGGGCGGGTACTACGATTCCGCCGCCGGCGGCCAGGATCAGGGCGAATACTACGATCCGGGCTCCGGCCAGCAGCCGCAGCCCCGGCAGCAGCAGCAACCTCGGCCCGCGTCGCAGGTCCAGGTCGGAACCGAGCAGGCGGCCGCCGGGGAGATCAGCGGCTTCGAGCTGGGTCTCAACTGGGCCGGCGGATCCAAGGTCGCGATCGAGCCCGGTTGGATGTTCGGCAGGTTCGGCCTCTACCTGCTGCTCGGCCTCCGGTATCACAAGCACCACGAGGAGGCCTCGACCTCGGACTACGTGCTAAACGACTCCTCCGACCCCTCGGCGGGAGCGGCGCACCACGGCGCCTTCGAGGACTACGACGAGGACGTCGGCATCGACATCGAGGGCCTGACCTACGACATCGGTCTGGCCGCGCGCGTCTACCTGCTCGAGGAGCTGAAAGAGAGCACGCCGAGCCTCTACCTGGAGCTGGCGATGGGCTGGCGCGGCGCCGCGTACGGCACGGAGATCGACTGGAGCTACAAGGGCGACGCCGACGCGTTCTACCTCGAGCACGGCGATCTCAACGGCGACGGCGATCTGAGCAGCGAAGACATCGAGGCGCTGCAGTTCGGCCGCAACAAGCTGTGGAACAAGGTCGCCGCGGAGCTCGACGAAGAGGCCGAGGGAGCGAACGACGGACTGTGGTGGAATCTCGGAATCGGCGGCGAGTACGTCTTTCCCGGCGGCTTCGGCGTGGCCGGAGAGGCGGGGCTGAGCATCTTCTACAACACTAGGTGGAAGGTGGATTCGCCTTACGCCTACGACGACGACGGCAGCATCGACGAGTTCGACTGGGAGCACCAGGAGGTCAAGTACGAGATGTGGGAGATCGACCTGGGATTCTACTACAGCCTCGCGCTGCGCTACCACTTCTGAGAAAACCGGGCAGTCGACGCGTAGGCAGCGGCGGGAGCTACTTCTCGAGCTTGACACGCGAGCTGGCGACCTGCTCGGCGTTGACCCGGATCTCCACGGGCTGGTACTTCTTTTTCGAAATCTGCAAGCGCACCTCGTAGTGGCCCGACTCGATGATCAGCGGCTCGCAGGTCTCGCCCTCCCCCTCGAGCTCGACCTCGTCGGTCTTGTCGAAGACCGAGAACTCGACCGCCTTGCAGCGCTTGACGTTCTTGCCCCGGTAGGTGTGTAGCGTGATCTGACCGGCGGGGAACACCTCGTCGACCGTCTGCTCCTTGCCCACGACCTCCAGCTCCTCGACCGTGTAGCTCGGCTCGGCGAACACCAGCGGAGTATGGAACTCCGCGGTGTAGAGGCCCTGCTTGACCTCGACCGGCTCGCCGAAGGCTCCGTTCTCGACGATCGCGGTACCGGTGGTGTCCTTCAGCGTGTACGAGCCCTCGGGGTTCTTCTCGTTGATCACCTTGAGGTTGATCGTCAGCTCGGTGGGGCCGGTGTAGACCTCCTGGCCGGGATCCGCCTCCTCGAGGTCGCTCTCGTCGATCTCCACGTCGCCCACCAGGCTCGAGATCACGTCGACGTCCTCCTCCTCTCCCGCACCGGCCCCCTCGGGAGGCGGAGCCTTGCCGCCGCAGGCCGCCGCCAGCGCGGCGAGCAGAAAGACGGGGGTCGATCCGGTGTTCCTTCTCGGATGCATCATGCCGATACCTCCACTGCTGCTTGCGACGAGTCGCATGGTTTCTGCTTGTTGAACGAAACGTCCTTTTCGATTGCGACCAGAATATCACAACGGCTCTCGCCGGTGGAGACCCGGCGCCGCGTTTTGGTTTTTCGATTCTCTTCGTCTATCATGGTTGCCGCCGGAGGCGGCCGTGGAGCAGGAACAGGCGCAAGAGATCGCCGAGCGCTGGGTTCGCGAGGAGTACGGAAAGCTGCTCGGCGTGGGAGAAATGAGCGTGGCGCGACGCGCCAGCGGCCGGGTGTGGTCCGCGCTGCTGTGCTTCGAGAGCGACGACGGAGAGCACGACGTGGGGGTGCTCGACATAGACGAAACCGGCAAGATTGTAGATTTTCCCACGCGCGAGAAGCTGCTGGACGCCCTGCTGGCCACGCGCGCCTCGGACGAGCCGGCCGCTGCGGCCCCGCTCGCGGAGGACGACTTCTCCGACCTGGGAGGAGACGACGATTTCTCGGACCTGGTCGGCGAGCTCGAGGAAGAGGACTCGCGACAGAGCGTATTCGGCGCGGTCGATCCCGGGGTGATCGACGAGATGGCGCGCGAGCTGATCGCCTCGGGCGAGCGCGACAAGCTGCTCGAGGCGCGCACCCTGCTGCCCCAGCTCCTGACCAGGCCGGACGGCCGCGGAGAGGTTCTGCGCCGCATGGGCGAGCTGGAGCTGCTTTTGGGTGAGCTCGAGCTGGGGATCAACTACCTGGAGGCCGCGGCTCGCGAGTTCGCCGACCTGGCCGACATGGAGTCGCTGGGCGCGGTCGCCGAAGTCGTGATGAGCGTCGTCGGCGAGCAACGCTTCTCCGACAACGCGGTCAAGCGGCTGCTGGACAGGTCGCGGGCGAGGATGCGCCCGATCGACACCCTGGGGCAGGCGCCGGTCTTCCTCGACATCGGAGCAGAGGAGCTGTTCGCCCTCGAGGGGCTGGCGCAGCAGGTGGCGCTCCCGCAGCAGGAGGACCTGATGCGCGAGGGCGCGCCGGCGATCTCGGCCTACGTCGTCAAGTCGGGCGTGCTCTCGATCAGGCTGGCGACACCGGACGGCGGCTCGCGGATCGTGAGGAGCTGCTTTCCCGGCGACTTCATCGGCGAATCGAGCGTGCTGGGCCCGGAGGGTGCCACCTGCACGGCGACCGTCCGCGCCGAGTGCCTGACGACGCTCTGGCACTTCGCCGGCAGGCAGCTGAAGAGCATCGGCGAAGAGTACCCGCTGATCACGGCGCGGATCGAGTCGGCGCGCACGATGCACCGCCTCGACTCCTTCCTCTCGATGCACGAGGCCGCCTCCTCGCTGGACGTCGCGGTGCGCGATCACCTGCTGGGGTGCATCAACGGGATCCGCCGCGCCTCGAAAGGAGAGAGCCTCGGCCGCGAGGGAGAGCTGCCCGACGGGATCTACCTGGTGGCCGAGGGGCGGGTCGAGCTGCGTATCGCCGGACAACCTCCGCGCGCCTACGAGACGGACAACTTCGTCGGGCTGCGCGACACGCTCCACGAGCTGGTTCTGGAGGGCGATCTGATCTGCGTGGAGGATAGCCTGCTGGTCAGCTTCGAGCCCGAGCAGCTCAAGAAGCTGGCCGCGGAGGCGACGCCCGAGGTGGTGGCCGTGCTGGATCGCCTCGACTGAGAGCACCGTTCGATGAGTGAAACCGCACCCCCGGAGAAGCCCCGCGCGCTGTTGCTGTTCGACCTGGACGGTACGCTGGTCGACACCTCGGGGGACATCGTGCACAGCGCCAACCACCTGCGCGGGCGCATGGGGCTCGAGCCTCTTCCCGCGCCGGACGTGCTCGCCGAAGTGGGACGCGGCGCGGGATACCTGGTGGAGCACGTCACCGGCGTCGAGGAGGGATCCGATCCGGGCTTCGCCGAGCTGCTCGACGAGTTCAAGCGCCACTACCTGCGGCACCAGTCCGAGCGCTCGGTGCTCTACCCCGGAGCCGTCGACGCGTTGGTTTCGCTGCGACGGGACGCGGCGCTGTACGTGCTGTCCAACAAGCCGCACCCGGCGGTTGTGCGCGAGGTCGAGCTGCACGGGATCGATCATTTCTTCGACGACGTCTGGGGCGCGGGGGCGCTGGACGAGATCAAGCCCGATCCGCTGGGAATCGAGCTGGCGATGCGGCGCAGCGGTGTGCCGCCGGAGCGGACGCTGATGATCGGGGACATGGAGGTCGACCTGGAGACCGCGGCCAACGCCAGAGTGCGCTCCGTGCTGGTCGACTACGGCTTCGGCAGCCCGGGGCCGGACTCCCCCCGGCCCGCGGCGGTTGTCGGCTCCCTGCCCGAGCTGGAACAGACCGTGCGGCGGCTGTTGATGCATCAATAGATTGAGACTCCCCGCTTGCGAACGAGACGCCGCCGGGACACCGCCACGGCCGGTGCCACTGCCGGTGCTACCAACCGGCGGCGCAAACGGGTATCATCGCCTCATCGAGGAGGAGACGATGAGCATCGGTATTCAGCGCCTGACCGCCCGGAACTACGGCTGTCTTCGCGACGTCGACATCCGGCTGGGTCCGCTCCACGCCTTGATCGGCCCCAACGACAGCGGCAAGAGCACCATCCTGGCCGCGGCGCACACGCTGGCCGCGCTCAGATCCTCGGGGGGGCTGGCCAAGATCAACAAGAAGCTCAGAAATCGTCTCTGGTCGCGGATCAAAGAGGCAGAGAAGTCGGACGGCTCTATCGCCTGTTGCCTGGAAAAAGGCTACCTCGGAATAGAAAAGCGCGAAGATACCGGACGGCTCACTTTTTTCGCTTCTCACAAAAAGGACTTTTTCGAACGCAGAGGAAACACGAGGTCTACCGAGCATACACCCTACGTTCCGCAGGTTCTGACGACAAGTTTTCGGAATTTTCGACTCGCAA
>CAZHCG010000033.1:14397-35051 GCA_964530995.1 uncultured Myxococcales bacterium | reverse complement strand
TCCTCCACTCCTCGCAGCAGCCGCGCGACTTGAAGAAGCTGCCGTCGACCAGCGGATCGTAGCCCGGGTGGCGGTGGTCGCGATCGGTGAACAGCTCTATCAGGCTGGTCGCGCTGGCCAGCAGGTGCCTGTCCACGTCGTCCTTGCTGTGGTAGTCGTCCGCGCCGGCGAGCAGGGCGTCGCGCACCAGCTCCCAGCGGACATCGAACGAGAGCATGCAGATCACGCCCCGAAAGCCGGCCGCGCGCATCGCGTCGGCCAGCTCCATCCCCTCCGCCCGTTGCTCGCGGGTGAAGTGCACGTCGACCAGGGCCAGATCGGGGTCGATCGACAGGGCGTCAATCGCCTCGCCCGGTCCGGCGGCGGTCTCCACCTCGTAGTCGGTCCCGCGGCGCAGCAGGCGCCGCGCCTTGGTCAGCACGGTGGAATCGTCGTCGACGACGAGTATCCTTTTGGTATCAGAGGGGGGGGGCGATCCTTTCTCGCCGCAGGACCTCGAGCTTTCCGAAATGATTCATCTGGAGAGAATCCCCCTTCGCAGCAAGAATCCATTCCCCATCAGTTCGTGTCAAGATCACAGATGTGATCCTCGGGCGAGAGATGTCGGGCGAGGCGATCGGCTCTCGCGCGAATGCTCGACCAGAATGATCTATGCGTGTAACCGTTCACGTGGGTGAGTCGGAAGAGATCGCGGGGTGATCGCGAAAAAAGTGCGGATCGTGCCGGGATCGTTGGCTGATTAGGTTAGGTTTGAAGGATCGCGCGAGGCATGATCTCATCGATGCGTGGCACCGGTCGAAAACGAGCTTTCCGCCGTCATCGAGCTGCGAAGACAACTCGCCCAGGCGCTCATCCTCATCGACAAGTTGGAGAGAGAAAACGCCGCATTGCGTTCGCGCGTGGCCGAGCTGGAGGAGAAGCTGAAGACCGACTCCTCCAATTCCTCGCAACCGCCGTCGAGCGACCAGCCGTCGAAGCCGAAGAAGAAGCGCAAGAAGAAGGGCAAGAGGAGAAACGCAACTCGCGGAATGCCAGCCAAGCTCGCCGCCTGACCTGAAGTAAGCCTGCCCAACTCGTAGAGCTTCATCACGAGAGCCGTACGTGCTTCTTGCTGGAAATCAGCGGGGCTGAGATAGGAAGTCGTCACAAACGATTCCGGATAGTCGATAGTAAGCCGCCCCAGGCTCTCTTCCTCCCTTGGAAAGAATAGCGGAAACCCGTTGCCAAAACCATTGCGCCGTCAATGCAGCCGATTCCCTCAGCGGGGGTCTTCCTCGGTGGCCGCTCCGGGCCAGGACTCTCCGGGCGGGGAGCGGCGCCTGACCGGGTTGCGCGGGCGGTCGTAGCGGGCGCAGTACTTGTCCCAGAGCCCCAGCACGCGCCTCACCTCCCGGTCGTCCCGCATCTCGAGCAACGGCGCGGCGAGACGCTCCAGCTCGGCGCGCCCGTCCTCGCAGAGGCGCCAGCCCTCCGAGTCCTCCCACATCCCCTCGGCGCGCCGGTAGACCGGCGGCAGGGGGCGCGCCGCCATCGCGGCCAGCAGGTCGATCCAGGCCATCACCAACCTACCCTTGTGCACGTTGTAGGCCGCACCGCCGATCTCCCCGAGGTTGAAGGCGTACTCCTCGAAACGCTCCTCGCCCGTCTCCGGCTGCTCGTACTCGATCGTGAGCATCACGTCGTCCCGGGGCCGTAGCTCGCCGCCGCGCGCCATCAGGTCGGAGAGGAACAGCTGCGAGGTGTTGGCGAAGTAGTGGATCGCCTGCACGTCCTCCTTGACCGTGGAGCTCTCCTCTCCGTAAAATACGTTCATCCTCAGCGACTCGGGCAGGTGCAAGAGGAAGTGCACGTCGAGCGCGGTGGTCTCGATCAGCGACAGGAAGCGGCCGCCGAACACGGCGTCGACCTCGGCCTCGGACCCGAGGAAGACGTAGGCCCCCTTGCCGCGCTCGGTGAGGCGGTCGAGCAGCGAGTCGTTGAAGTCCCGCCCCACGCCGACTCCCGACAGCCGGATGCGGCGCTTGTCGTAGTACTTGGAGATCATCGAGATCATGCGCTCGTCGGTCACGCCGGTGTTGGTCAGCGCGTCGGTGACCAGCACCACGCGGTTGCTGTGCTCGGCCTGGTAGGTGCGGTCGGCGATCTCGTAGCCGCGCGACAGCCCGCTGTGGATGTCGGTCGCGCCCCGCGGCTCCAGCAGGTCGATCGCCCGCTCCAGGTCGGCGCGGTCGTCGCGGCCGACCACGAAGCTCTCGACCGGCACGCAGACCTGGTGATCGAAGACCACCACGTGCACGATGTCGCCGCGCTTGAGCTGGTCGAGCGAGCGCATCAGCCCGCGCCGGAGATAGCTCATGCGACCCTCGTCGGACATCGACCCGGAGCGATCCACGACCCAGGTCAGCACCGTGTTGCGCCGGCTCTCGCGGGTCACCTCCGGCCCCGCGACCGACAGCGCCAGCGTGTAGATCCCCTCCTCGCGGGGATCGGGGCCGATGTCGGCCAGCACTGAAAAGGCGTCTTCCGGCCCGGCCGCGGCGGTCTCGAACGAGAAGTAGTTGAGCAGCTCGTGGGGCCGGATGTGCTCCAGCGGCAGCGGCAGGAAGTTGTCGATCGCAAAGATCACGCGCTGCGCCGAGGAGAGGCTCATCGTGTCGTCGTTGCTGAGGTAGATCTCCGCGCCCCAGTTTTCGTACTCGCTAAGCTCTTCCTCGAGCTCCTCCTCTTTGTCGGTCGCGATCTTCATCTCGTCTTCCGTCTCGGCCGGCGGCGGGAAAGGCTCTTCCGGGGCCGTCATGGCGGCGCCCGGCGCCTGGGCCTGCTCCGGAGAAGGAGCCGACTGCGTGGCCGGAGGCTGCTCGGCGAAACCAGCGCCGTAGCCCTTGCCGGCGCCTCCACCTTCCGCTCCGCCCAGCGCCGCTCCGGCGGAAGGCTCGGAGGGCGCGGGCCGCTTGCCCCTGGCGCGGCGCCCGCCGGAAGCCCGCGGCCGCGCCACGCCCTTCTTCTTGCTCTGCTTGGCCTTGGCCCTGCCCGAGCCGGAGACCGCGATCTGCTGGTCCTCGCCCGCGGCCCGGCCGAAGCAGCGGCCCAGGGCGAGCTTCAACGGCGGCAGGCTGGAGAGATCCGGCGGAGGAGGAGCGGCCGGCTGCCGGTGCGGCGGGTGGGACCTGGGCTCGAAGCGATGCGGAGGAGCGTCGTAGGCCGCGCCCCCCTCGCCGCCGCCCGCGATCCGGGCGTCCGATCCGTCGGAGACGTCGCCGCCCGCGATCTCGACCGAGCCCGGCCCGGCCGAGCCGCAGCCCTGCACCGCGGCGAAGCCCAGAACAGTCGTCGCTCCGAGGGCTGCCAGAAGTAGTCGTCGCATCGCCATACCTCCCGATCTCGGGGCCACCGGGGCCCGCCTGTGAATGCTCTCTTTGACGGCCGAGGAATGCAAAAGGATCTACACCAGCCGCCGCCGTCATCCAAGCCCGTCTTCGGGGCGGTGCGCGAGCTGCTGTGGTCGCGACAATGGCTGGGCCAGCGTCTCGCTGACACTGTCGAGGTCGCGCAGCACGTCCGACCATTCGGCGTCTCGGTCAGATTCGTTCCAGGCGAATCCAGTCGACGTTCAGGCCGGAATCCTCGTCTCCGCAGTCGTCGTCGTCCGCCACCCAGAAACGAATCTGGGTCTGACCAGTCAGATAGGGAGTGATATCCTGTGATCGTTCTGTCCAGCCGCTGCTTCCATCTCCATTGTCCAGGTAAGTCGGAGGAAAGGTCGACCAGGCATCGGTGGTGATGTTCAAGTACCAGTCGTCCTCATCGTCTTCCAAGTCCAAAAAGCCGCAATCCGACTCGTTCATCTCCCACCAGACCCGGTAGACCACGCTCACCGAGAACCCCGAGCAGGCGGTCAAGTCCAGCATCGGGCTGTGGGCCATCCCGTCCTCGTCCTCCGCGTAGTTGCCCGATCCCGGCACGCAGCCGATCACCTCCACTCCTTCGTGGGTGCCGGCCGTCCAGCTGCCCGACAATGTCCACCCCATCGAATCGGTGGAATTGAAATCCCAGTCGTAAGCTGTCAACGCCGCGTCGCAGATGGCGGCGGGGTCGGTCAGGGTATCGGTATCGGCATCGGTATCGGCATCGGCATCGGCATCGGCGTCAGTATCCGTATCCGAATCGGCATCGGTGTCGGCGTCGCCCCCCACCTCGCAGCAGACGTCGGGCTCGGGGCACCCGTACTCCTCGTGGACCTCACCGCCCAAGTATTCGCATGAAGACCCGGACACGCAGTTGTAAGGGCAATCCTCATGGCCCGTCTCCGTGCCGGTGTCGGAGTCGGAATCGGCGTCGCCATCTGTATCAGAATCAGCGTCGGTGTCGGAATCGACGTCGGAATCAGACGAACCTCCTTCGCCGGGGTCGTAGGAAGCGTCTGCGCAAGCGGAGAGCACGACCATCGTCGCCGACAGTTGCAAAAGGATTGCGATTGCAGCCTTGGCAAAAGAACTCATCTCGATCCTCGCAGACACACCTCGTAATGATAACACAGTGGTCACGAGTCAGGGATCCGGACGGACTCTCCCCTCCCCAGCGATTCCCGCATTTCGACGGGTGCCGGACAGGGGGCAAGAACTCGGGGTTGCGTGGCCTGACAGGGCTATTCGAAAAGAAGGTTTCCCCACTCGGCCAGCACCGGGGCCAGCACGAGCGCGACGACGCTCATCAGCTTGATCAGGATGTTGAGCGAGGGGCCCGCGGTGTCCTTGAAGGGATCGCCTACCGTATCTCCCACCACGGCGGCCTTGTGGGCGTCCGATCCCTTGCCGCCGAAGGCGCCGCCCTCGATGTGCTTCTTGGCGTTGTCCCAGGCGCCGCCAGCGTTGGCCATGAACAGGGCCATCAGCACGCCGGCGACAGTCACGCCGGCCAGCACGCCGCCCAGCGCCTTGACGCTGAGGAACCCCACGATCACGGGCACGAGCACCGCAAGCAGCCCGGGGGCGACCATCTCGCGAATCGCGGCCGAGGTCGAGATGTCGACGCACTTGGCGTACTCGGCCTTGGCCTCTCCCTCCATCAGGCCCTTGATCTCCTTGAACTGCCGCCGCACCTCCTCGATCATCGACTGGGCGGCGCGCCCCACCGCGTTCATCGCAAAGGAGCTGAACAGGAAGGGCAGCATCCCGCCGATGAACAGGCCGGCCATCACGACCGGATCCGAGATGTCGATCACCGTCAGGCCGACCTGGGTGCGGAACGCGGCGAACAGAGCCAGCGCCGTCAGAGCGGCGGAACCGATCGCGAATCCCTTGCCGATCGCTGCGGTGGTGTTGCCCACCGCGTCGAGCTTGTCGGTACGCTCGCGCACCTCGGGGGGCAGCTCGCTCATCTCGGCGATCCCGCCGGCGTTGTCCGCCACCGGACCGTAGGCGTCCACCGCGAGCTGGATGCCCGTGGTCGACAGCATGCCGAGAGCCCCCATCGCGATGCCGTACAGACCGGCGAAGCTGAAGGCCAGCACGACCGCCACCGCGATGATCAGCAGCGGCCAGGCGGTGGAGAGCATGCCCACCGCCAGCCCCTTGATGATATTGGTGGCCGCGCCGGTCTGAGAAGCTTCGGAGATCGACTGCGCCGGCTTCTTGCCCTCGGCCGTGTAGTGCTCCGTTATGATTCCGATCAGCACTCCGGCCACCAGACCGACCACCGTCGCCAGGGCGATCCCCCACCAGTGGTAGGTGACCTCGGCCTCGGTCCCGGGATTGACCGTGAACTGAGCCGGAAGCATGTACTTGATCAGCACGATCGTGGCGATCGCCACCAGGCCGGCCGTGAGGAAGGTGCCCACGTTCAGAGCCGTTTGGGGATTCCCTCCCTCCCTGGTCCGTACGAAAAAGGTTCCGATGATCGAAAGCACGATTCCGATCGCGGCGATGATCAGCGGCAGCATTATCGCGTTGTACTGCATCTCCTCGCCGCCGTCCGGGGCCGCGGCGATCGCCGTCATCCAGGTGGCGCCCAGCACCATCGAGCCGATGATCGAGCCGACAAACGACTCGAACAGGTCGGCGCCCATGCCGGCCACGTCGCCGACGTTGTCGCCCACGTTGTCCGCGATGGTCGCCGGGTTGCGCGGATCGTCCTCCGGAATGCCGGCCTCGACCTTGCCCACCAAGTCGGCGCCCACGTCGGCGGCCTTGGTGTAGATCCCGCCGCCCACGCGAGCGAACAGCGCGATCGAGCTCGCGCCCAGAGAAAAGCCGGTGATAGTGTTGAGCACCAAGTTGGTCTCGTCTCCTTCGAACGCCCAGATATTGGTGTAGACCAGCAGCAATCCGCCCAGACCGAGAGTGGCCAGCCCGACCACGCTCATGCCCATCACGGATCCGCCGCTGAACGCGATCTTCAACGCCTCGTTCAGGCTGCTGCGCGCCGCCGCGGTGGTGCGACCGTTGGCCGCGGTGGCCACGCGCATGCCGAAGAAGCCGGCCAGACCGGAACAGATCGCTCCGACGACGAAGGAGATGCCCACCATCCAGTGGGAGTCCTTCATCCCGGCGTTGGCCGCCGCCAGGGCGATCGCCACGACCAGGACGAAGATGGCCAGAGTGCGATACTCGCGCCCCAGGAAGGCCATCGCTCCGTCGCGAATGTGCCCCATGATCTCGCGGATCTTGTCCGTACCGGTGTCGGCCTTGTTGACGGTGGTCGCCTTGATAAAGGCGAAGACCAAAGCCAGCACTCCGGCGATTGGTGCGACGAGCAGCATCGTTTCAAGAGTCATCGGTCTCACCTCCGCGCTTGTTGAATGTGTTCATTGCTCTGACTACACCGTGGCGAATCGTAGTTTCAACCGCGTCCGCCGCCTTGGCGATGACATCCGTCAGTACGGCGGATTCGTCCGAGGAAAACTTATCGAGAACGAACTTGGTGGCGTTGCCGTGCCTGGGGCGCCCAATACCGACCCGCACTCGCGAGAAGTCTCCGCTGCCCAGCAGCTGCTTGCACGAGGACAGGCCCTTGTGTCCCCCGGTCCCGCCCCCCTGCTTGACGCGAACCATCCCGAAATCGAGGTCGAGGTCGTCGTGCACGATCAGGATGCTCTCGACCGAAAAACGAAAGAACCCGGCCGCACGAGCGACGCTGCGACCGCTGAGGTTCATGTACGTCATCGGCTTGAGCAGCACGACCGACCGATCGTCGACTCGGCAACGCGTCATCTCGGCGGTGAACTTTCCCTGCCAGCCGATCGCGCCGACGCGATCGGCCAGCTCCTCCACCACGCCGAACCCGATGTTGTGTCGAGTACCGGCATGCTCCGGACCCGGATTTCCCAGGCCGGCGACGAGGACTCCGTCTTCCACGGCGCGATCGTCCTTCCTACTCTTCGCCCTGGGCCGACGACTCCGAAGCCTCGGCCTTCTCCCCTTCTTCGGCCGCCTCTTCTCCCTCGGCCTCTTCTCCCTCGGCCTCTTCCTCGGCCTTCTCCTCCTCGACGGCGCGCGGTGTCACCACGGCGAGCACGGTGGTCTCCGGCTCCAGCGCCACCTCGACCCCCTCGGGAATCGAGAGATCCTTGACCTGCACCGTGTCGTTCAGCTCCACCTCGGTGATGTCGTACTCGACCGAGGCGGGGATGTCCGGCGGCAGACAAGTCACCGGAAGCTGCCGGTACGGCTGGGTCAACGTGCCGCCCAGCTGCTCGCCGGCAGAGCGTCCGACCGCGATCAAGGGAACCTCGACATCGATCGGGCGCTCCACGTCCACGATGAAGAAATCGACATGGAGCAGCTCGCGCGACACCGGGTGGTACTGGTAGTCGCGAACGATCGCGTGGGTCTCCTCCGGGAACCCTTCCGGGGCGTCCTCGACTACGAGGTTGAGCACCGTGTTGGTGCGCAGCGGGCCGGACAGGGCGTGGGTCAACGCCAGCGGCTCCACGGCGATCGAAACGCTGCCCGTCTCCGGTCCGTAGATCACGGCGGGAACCAGACCCTCTCGGCGCATGCGCCGGGTCGGACCCTTGCCTGTGTCGCGGCGAAGCCTGGACTCGAGCTTGGTGAATTTCATCTGAAAACCTCGCTTGTTCTTTGCGTCGCTTGTCGCTTCTCAATAATCGGAGAACAGCCCGCTGACCGAATCTCCGGTGTGAATCCTCTTGATCGCCTCCGCGAGCAACCCCGCGCAGCTGACCACCTCGACCCGGCCGCGCTGGCGTGCTTCTTCGGAGACGGGAATCGTGTCGGTCACCACGAGCTTCTCTATCTCCGATTCTTGGAGCCGGTCGATCGCGGGACCGGAGAGCACGCCGTGGGTAGCTCCTGCGAAGACGCGATTGGCGCCGCCCTCGATCAAGGCGTGGACGCTGTTGGTCAACGTGCCGGCGGTATCCACCATGTCGTCGACGATGATGCAGTCGCAGCCCTTGATATCGCCGATGATGTTCATCACGGCCGACTCGTTGGGCTTGGGGCGGCGCTTGTCGATGATCGCCAGATCCGCGCCGAGTCGCTTGGCGAAGGCGGTGGCGCGAATCACGCCCCCGGCGTCCGGAGAGACCACCACGACGTCCTTTTCCACCAGGCGCTCGAGCCTGGGCGCCAGCACCTCCAGGCCGTAGAGGTTATCGAACGGGACATCGAAGAAACCCTGGATCTGGCCGGCGTGGAGATCCAGCGCGACCATGCGGGTCACGCCGGCGGCCTGCAGCAGATCGGCGACCAGCTTGGCGCTGATCGGCGTCCGCGGCGCCACCTTGCGGTCCTGGCGTGCGTAGCCGTAGTAGGGGCAGACGGCAGTGATCGAAGATACAGAAGCGCGCTTGAGCGCATCGACGAGAATCAAAAGCTCCATCAGGTTGTCGTTGACCGGCGGGCAGGTGGGCTGGACCACGAAGGCGTCCGAGCCGCGCACGTTCTCGTTTATCTGGACGAAAATCTCTCCGTCGGAGAATCGCCTGAGAGCGGTCTCCTCCAGCCTGAGCTTGGCCCGCTCGGCGATCGCTCGCGAAAGTGAGAGATTGGCGGATCCCGAAATCATGCACATCGTTTGAAACGCCATTTTCTTCTCCTCGTGTTCACGATTCACGTTGCTCTTCGCGCGCGCCCCGAGCCGGCTGGGGCGGTAGGATTCGAACCTACAACGCCGGGCACCAAAAACCCGTGGCCTACCCTTGGCCCACGCCCCAATCTGCCTCGATGTCCGTACGAACTGACGGCGGCGAGCTGTCTGCACCATCCCTCCGGGCCCGCCTTCCCCTTTCCCGGGGCCTTCGGTTCGCACCGGACTGGGCGAAAGCGCTTTATCACCGGCCCCCCAGAGCTGTCAATCAGAACAGTCGATGAATCCGGCTGCAGACGACCTGTCTGGTTGTCTTCCGAGCATATCCCCAAAAAGACATAACTCATACTCGTTGTTGATGTACGGAAACAACCCTGCTAGAAATCGCCCCCTGACGAGGCCGTCGATTCCCCTCCGGGGGAGGCGGTCTCTCGCACGAGAAGGAGGCCGTCCAGCCATGAATTTCGACCTGACAGAAGAACAGATCCTGATGCGGGACACCGCTCGCAAGTTCGCCGAAGATCGGATCGCGCCCACGATCGAGGAAGACGAAGAGGCCCACCGCTTTCGCCCCGAGCTGGCCCGGGAGATGGGCGAGCTCGGGTTTTTCGGCTCCGTGATCGAGGAGCGCTACGGCGGAACCGAGGCTGGCCACCTGGTCGCCTCGCTGATGGCCGAAGCGGTCGCCGAGGTCTCGGCCTCCTGGGGGCTGCCGTTCAACATGCAGATGAACGGTCCGGCTCTGACCATCCAGAAGTTCGGCAACGAAGACCAGAAGAAGAAGTACATCGAAAAGCTGGTCGAGGCCGAGTGGCTGGGATGCTTCGCGATCACCGAGCCCAACATGGGATCCGACGTGGCGGCGCTGAAGACCACCGCGACCGAGGCCGACGGCGGTTTCGTGCTCAACGGCTCCAAGATCTGGATCTCGCAAGGGCACGTGGCCGACATGGGGCTCATCTACGCCTACACCGACAAGGACAAGGGCTCCAAGGGCATGTCCTGCTTCATCGTCGATCTCAAGGAGACGGAGGGCGTGACGACCGTGCCGATCGAGAGCAAGTTCGGCCTGTTCTGCGCTCCGACCTCCGAGATCTATTTCGAGGACGCTTTCGTGCCGGCCGAGAACATGCTCGGCGAGCGCGGCAAGGGCTTCAAGATTTGCATGACGATGCTCGACGTGACCAGGCTCTCCTGCGCGGCCCGGGCCGTCGGAGTGAGTGGCGCCTGCATCCGCGCCGCCGTCGACTACGCCAACGAGCGAACGCAGTTCGGCAAGCTGATCGGCTCGTTCCAGATGATCCAGGAGCAGATCGCGGAGATGGTGGCCGAGCACGAGGCCGCCAAGCTGCTCGTCTATCGCGCGGCGGCCAACAAGGACGCCCATCCGGACGTGCGCAACACCCACGAGGTCTCGGTCGGCAAGTACCTGGCCTCGGAGTCGGCGGTTTTCTGCGCCAACACGGCGATGAAGATCCTGGGCTCGTACGGCTACTCCACCGAGTACCCGATCTGCCGTTACCTCCGGGATTCCAAGTCGTATCAAATCGTGGAGGGCACCTCCAATATCCAGAAGATGATCATCTCGCGCCACGCCCTGGGTGGACGGTAGCGCCGGAGGCCGCCATGTCGCCGCAGATAGCAGAGGGGCTTCGGATCATGGGGGTCGGGATAGGTGGCGTCTTCGCCAACCTGCTGATTCTGATGGCGGTCGTCTCTGTGTTGGGCGCGGTTTTCGGCAAGAAGAAAAAAAGCAAAAAGAAAGAACCAAAGGGAACCGGCGGCGGCCCCGACTCCGAAAAGGGTACCGCCCCAAAAGGCTCCTGACACTGCGAGCGCGAGTAGCGCAACGACGAGGAGAAACGAAAATGGCGATCGAAATCACGGCTCCGATGGTTGGCAAGGTTGTCAAGATACTGGTGGAAAAGGGTCAGGAGGTGGAGGAGGACGAGCCGGTGGTGATGCTCGAGGCGATGAAGGTCGAGATGCCGGTGGTCGCGCCCGAGGACGGCAAGGTGGTCGAAATAAAGGCCTCCGAGGGAGACACCGTCGAAGGCGACCAGGTTCTGATCGAGATGGAGTAGGCACGGGGCGGAGAACGGCGAAAATAGAATGGAAGAGCTCCTCGAGCTGTTTTCCAAGCTGATCGAGCGGACCGGCATCGCTCAGATCGTGACGGAAGCTGGCGGTTGGGATATCGCCTGGCAGGCCCCGGTGATGTGGCTGATCGGCCTGGCGTTCATCTTCCTGGCGATCAAGAAGGACATGGAGCCGCTGCTGCTGTTGCCGATCGGCTTCTCGGTGCTGATGGTCAACATCCCGCTCGGCGGTCTGACCGAGGCCGGCGGCGGCAGCGAGGAGATGGGGCTCTTCTACTTCTTCTATCACTACGGGTTGGAGACCGATGTCGTGCCGTGCCTGATTTTCCTCGGGCTGGGCGCGATGACCGACTTCGGTCCGCTGATCGCCAACCCAAAAACCCTCGTGCTCGGCGCCGCGGCGCAGGTGGGGGTCTTCGTCGCCTTCCTCGGCGCGCTGCTGCTCGGCTTCGACGTGGGCGAAGCCTGCTCGATCGGAATCATCGGCGGCGCCGACGGACCCACCACGATCTACACCACCACCAAGCTGGCGCCGAAGATCCTGGGAGCCACGGCGGTCTCGGCCTACTCCTACATGGCGCTGGTGCCGATCATCCAGCCGTCCGTGATCAAGCTGCTCACCTCCAAGAAAGATCGCGGAATCGCGATGAAGATGCTGCGCCCGGTGAGCAAGACCGAGAAGATCGTCTTCCCGATCGCCGTGGCGCTGGTGGTCTGTCTGCTGGTTCCGGCGGCCACGCCGCTGATCTCGATGTTCATGCTGGGCAACCTGATGGTCAACTCGGGAGTCGTCGACCGGCTTTCCGACACCGCACAGAACGCGCTGATGAACACCGTCACGATCCTGCTGGGCATCTCGGTGGGCGCCACGATGGAGGGCAGCCGTTTCCTCAGCCCGGACGTGATCGGCATCTACGCGATTGGGCTGATCGCCTTCGCGGTGGCTACCGCCAGCGGTCTGCTGTTCGCCAAGCTGATGAATCTCTTCCTCAAGGAGAAGATCAACCCGCTGCTCGGCTCGGCCGGCGTGTCCGCCGTGCCGATGGCGGCGCGGGTCAGCCACAAGATGGGACAGCAGGCGAACAAGAAGTGCTACATCCTGATGCACGCGATGGGACCAAACGTCGCGGGGGTGATCGGTACCATCGTGGCCTCCGGCATCTTCATCACGCTCGTCGGCGATTGACCTCTTCCGGGGAGTGCAAACGCTTCGATCTCTGGTAGGGTGGTCCCTCTGACGGGAGGGGCCCGCCTCTCTGGGCGGTCCTCGCCGAGGAGCGGCGATGGGCGATTTCACTCTGCCACCCAAGGCCTACCGCTTGATCGCGCGAGCTTTCACCCGCGAGATGATCGTCGGCGAGCTGGAGCAGGCGAGCATCGAGGTTCCCGAAGACGACAAAGAGGTGATCACCGCCTGGGTCGAGCACCTGGCGCACGTGTTCGATCCCTCGGACAACCCGTTCTCCAAGGACTCGCTGCTGATGGGGCTGACCGCCGGCGGCATCCAGTTCCTCCAGGACAACGACCTGCTCAGCGACGCGCTGAAGCGATCGCTGCTGCTCAACGTGCTGACCATCGATCCGGACGCGCTGATGCAGGCCCTGCTCAGCCGCGTGCTGCGCGAGACGCAGATGGTCGCCAACGTGTTCAACGGAGAGGGGCTGGAAGAAATCGAGGAGCTGATCGACCGCGAGCACGTCAAAATCGTGTTCGCCGATCCTTACCGTTACGATCTCGACGAGTTCGCCGCACTGGTGGATTCCCTGACCGAGGAGCGCGACTACCTGCAGTTCGTGCTGTTCACCGACGTGCAGCGGCTACTCGACACCTGCCCGACTCTGCCCCCAGCGCTGGCGCGCTGCGTGACGCTGGACAAGAACATTCCGCTCAAGAGCTTCAAGGCCGCGGTCCACGGCGCGATCGAGGCGGTGCGCGCTCAGTTCCCGGGACTTCTGCGCGAGGCGCGGCCCGACGCCAAGGATCTCGTGGGACGAATAGTGGGCAACCGTCTCCGCATCATCGAGGTGGTGGGACGCGGCGGCCAGGCCACGATCTACCGCGCCGACCACCTGATGATGAACCGCCAGTGCGCGGTCAAGGTGCCGGACGACGAGGTCATGCAGGATCCGGATCAGGCGGCGCGCTTTCTGCGCGAGGCCAAGCTTGCCAGCGCGGTTCAGCACCCCAACATCGTCTCGGTCTTCGACTTCGGAACCGACGACAAGGGCACCACCTTCATGGCGATGGAGCTGGTGGAGGGCGAGCCCCTCGACGAGCTGCTGGAGAGCAGGGGCGGCAAGCTGCCGCTGCCGGAAGTGATGGACTACGCTCGCGGCGTGGCCGCGGGGCTGGCCGCGGTTCACGCGATGGGGCTGGTACACCGCGACCTCAAGCCGGGCAACGTGCTGCTGCACCGTCTGGCCGAAGGGCGCGTGGTCCCCAAGCTCTCGGATTTCGGGTTCGCGATCGGTCCGGAGAGCATCGGCGGTGCCCGCCTGACGATGGAGGGAATCGTGGTCGGCACGATCAAGTACATCTCTCCGGAGCAGGGACAGGCCAAGCCGGTCGATCACCGCTCCGACGTCTTCTCGTTCGCGATGATGATCTACCGCCTGCTGACCGGCCAGGTACCCTTCGACGACGAAAACGTGGCCCAGGCTCTGATCAAGCGCATCCGCGATCCGGCTCCCACGATTCGCCAGATCGACCCCGAGATCCCGATCAACGACGAAGCCGAGCAGCTGCTGCTCGAGATGCTGAAAAAGAACCCCGAGGATCGACCGGACTCGGCGATGGCCGTGATCTCCGCGATGGACAAGGCGCTGGGGCTGGAACGCAAGCTCTGAGCCATGACTCTCGACCCGGCCCCCAGGAACCCCGGAGACGAGATGAAAAATACGGCGTCGCGCTGGGTGGACAAGCTCGTCGAGGCAGGCCTCGCCGAAGCTGGAGAACCACTGCTCTGCGTTCGCGAAGACGGTATCCGCCGGAGCGGCGACGAGCGGCGGAGCGAACTGCCGCGGCGCCTGCTCGACGAGCTGGGCGACACTGCCGTGCTGATCGCAAAAGCGGCTGAGCCGTACCGCTCGATCGTCGATTTCCTGGCCCGTCGCGCGGAGGCAGTCGTGCGGCCCCAGGATTCGGAGACACACGTGCTGCTGGGCGACCTGCCCGTCGCTTCACGGCCGACCGCCGAAGAGCTGCTGCCCCGGATCGCCGAGCGCAGCTGCGCGATCGTCCCCGGAGGTGTCGTGGTCGCTCGCGGCCGGCAGAGCGCCGAGCAGGCCTTCATCGCGTTCTCGTCGGTCTGCTTCGCCTGCTACGTGAAGCTCTTCGTCGACCGGCTCGCCGACCTGCGCCGCGGGCGTCGCGACTCCGAGGCCCGCGAGGTGCTCGCCGCCGCCGTCGAGATCGCGGCGCCCCCCGGCACCGAGGCCGCGTCCGCTCCGGAATCCTCCCGCGACATCGCCGCTCCCTACCGCAGCGTCGACGAGGTCCACCGGGCGCTGTCCGAGATCGGACGGCGCACCGTGGGCAGCGGCCTGGTGGGCGCCTACTTCGGCAATGTCTCGTACAGGCTCGGAGACACGCTCTACATCAGCCGCAGCCGCAGCTCTCTCGACGAGCTGGAGGGCCGGATAGTCTCCTGCCCGCTGGATGGATCGGGCCCCGCCCCGCCCACCGCTTCCAGGGAGCTGCCGGCGCATCTGCGCATCGTGACAAGCACGAAAAAGAGAGCGGTGCTGCACGGTCACCCCCGCTACGCGGTGATCGCTTCGCTGGCACGGGATCCCGACGAACCCGACGGATGCTCCGTGCGCAGCGTGCCGATCGTCCGCGGAGAGATCGGAGGAGGTCCCCGCGGGCTGGCACGAACCGTGCCTCCGGCGCTCGAGAGATCTCCGGCCGCAATCGTCCGCGGTCACGGCGTGTTCGCCACCGGCAACGAGAGCCTGGGCGAAGCATTCGACCACCTGCTGCAGACCGAGCTGGAGTGCCGCGCGGAGATTCTGGAGAGGCTGGGTCTCATTCCTCCGAGGTGACGGGCAGCTGCACGGAGAAGCAGCTTCCCTGGCCCTGCGTGCTCTCGACCTGCACCTGTCCGCCGTGGGCCTCGACGTAGTGCTTGACGATCGCCAGGCCGAGGCCCGCGCCGCCGTGCTCTCGAGTGGACGAGCCGTCCAGCTGCAGAAAGGGGGAAAAGATGCGACCCAGGTCTCCGTCCGCGATCCCGTCGCCGTAGTCCCTTACCGAGATGTCCAGCATATCGGTCGTGGCCATCAGCACGAATCCGAATCCGTCCTCCGGGCCCTCGCCGGCCTCTGCCGGCTTCAGCCCGGCGGTGACTTTCACCACTCCTCCCGGGGCCGAGAACTTGATCGCGTTGTCGATCAAATGGGCCAGGCTGGTCAGCAGCTTTTCCGGATCGACCTCCAAGCGCGGCAGGTCTTTCGCCACGTCGCAGGAGAGGGTCACGCCGCGACGCTCCGCGGCCGCGAGCTTCTCGTCGACCGCCTCGCTCACCAGCTTCCCCACGTCGGTCTCGACGAGCTGCAATGTCAGGTGTCCCGTACCGATCCGGGAGAAATCCAGAATGGACGATATCAGCTTGAGCAGCTCGTCGCCCTTGGTCTTGATCGTTTCGACGAACTGACGCTGCTCCTCGGCAAGCTCTCCGGCGATGCCCTCCACCAGCATGTCGCTGTAGCCGATGATCGAGGTCAGCGGCGTCCGCAGCTCATGGCTGACCATCGCCAGGAAGTTGGATTTCTGCCGTTCGAACTCGCGCATCTGCTCGTTCATCTCTTCGAGCTGCCGATTCTTGTCGGCCATCTCTCGGTAGGACTCGCGCACCGACGCCAGGTGGACCTCGCTGGTGACGTGCGCCTTGCGCGCCGCGAACAACACAACGTCCAGCACGGATGCGATCGCGCGAGCGATACGCCGCAACGACCCATCTCCGACCCGCCGGCTCTGGCCCAGCAGATCGGCGATCCGCCGCTGATCCACATCCGGAGAAGTCTCGAGCAAGCCGCGGGGAACCCGCTCGACGCCGGCCGGGAGGTACGGCCCGAGCACCAGCTTGCCCGCCACCTGGCGATCGTCGAGGATCGGCGCGATCGAGTAGCGCAACCCGCAAAAACAATCGATGTGCTCGATCTCCCTGGAATCCGCGCTACCAGCCTTGACCGAAAGGCGCGTGCGTTGGCAACCGCTGCGCCCCCCTTCGAATTGGCTCAGGTACCGGCAGAGCGGATGGCGGCTCTCGGTCTCGACCAGCAGATTGTTCTTCTCGTCGAAAACGCGAATCGCCACGTCGAACAAAGCGTGAAAAGCACGACAGACCTCGCCGAACGTCTGGGAATCGACGAGATCGGAGAGGGGCGCGTGCAATCTGGGCTCGACAGGGTCCAATCGCGACTCCTCAATCGGCGTCCGGAAGCGTCAGCTGTCGCCTCAGGTGATCCAGCATCTCCTCTCCACGCACCTGGAACTTGGCCTCGAGATCGTGCCAGGAGTCGAGCCGTTCCCAGGTCAGCTCCAGCAGCCCGAAGAACGTCTCCATCACGCCGTCGCCACGCGTGGCTGTCGCTTTGTAGACCGGCTCGCGCCCCTTGCTCGCCAGCGTATCGATCTCGGCGTCCGTGCGAACGTTGGGAAGATCCCGCTTGTTGAACTGGATCACCAGCGGCATGCCCTTGATGTCCAATCCGTTCTCCTCGAGATTGTTCTTCAGGTTGAGGAACGACGCGCGGTTCGCCTCGGTCTCGCTGATCTGGGAATCGGCGATGAACGCCACCGCGTCGGCCCCCTGCAGCACCAGGCGTCGCGTGGCGTTGTGGATCACCTGTCCGGGAACTGTGAACAGCTTGATCGCGAACGAGAGACCGGAGCTGCTCTGCAAGCGCATGGGCAGCAGGTCGAAGAACAAGGTGCGGTCGTCCTTGGTCTCCAGCGTCATCAGGCGACCGCGCGTGGAGGGAGCGGCGCGGCGGTGGATCGCGACCAGGTTCGTCGTCTTGCCGCTCAGCGCGGGACCGTAGTAAACGATCTTGAGCTGGATCTCGCGTTTTTCGAAATCTATCTGCACTGTCGCCCCGGTACAGGTGGAGCGGGCTCTCGGCCCGCGCGCATCGGTATTCTGGTGTAGATGCTCCGCGCGGTCAACGACATACCCCCGGAATTACCCCCCGGAAGGTCGATCTTCGACCGAACCTCCCCGATGAATCACTCGTCAATTCAACAAAAATGTCTTATCTTGTAAAAGGAGGGAAAAGGAGCATTTCATGAGCTGGACCTACAGCTGCCCTTACTGCGACTGCGTGGTCAATCCCGACGAGACGGTGATCCTGGTCGCCGAGCGCGAGAACCAGCAGATGTTGATCGGCTTTCATCCTCAGCCCGGCAACTACACGATCTACGTTCCGAGAGGGGTTCAGCTCAGTCGCGGAGAAACCTGGGAATTCTTCTGCCCCCTGTGCCGGGCCAACCTGCGCAGCGAGGAGCACCCCAATCTCGCGGCGCTGGTGGTCTGGCAGGGCGATGTGCGTCGACGCGTGCTGTTCTCCCGAGTGGTCGGCGAGCAGGCCACGTACATCGTGCAAGACAAGGACGTGGCGCAGCGGCTCGGCGAGCACGCGGATCTCTACGACACCAAGAAAATGCGCCGCATCAAGCCCGAGACCCTGCACTAACCCCGGCCAGTTCGATCCGCTCAGAGCCGAGGGAATCAGAGCAGCATGCGGTTCGACGGGTTGCGGGTCTCGCCGGCCGAGCTGACGCGTATCGCCGCCTCGTCGTTGACCGGGCAGACGTTCTCGCAGGCGCCGCAGCCGTTGCACAGCGCGGGCTCGACATAGGGGCGCTTGACGGTGCGCTTCCCCTCCCGCGTCTCGACCTCCACCTCCTCGAGGCGGATCGCCTTGGGCGAGACCGGGCAGAACTCCTCGCAGACCGTGCAGGGCGTTCCCATCGCCCACGGCAGACAGCGCCCGCGGTCGACGAAGGCGGTCCCGATCCGCAGCATGCTCTCGCCGTTGCTTCCGGTCTTCTGGTCCTCGCCGACACGCCGCAGCGCCGCGGTGGGACAGACCTGGGTGCACAGCGTGCAGCTCGGCTCGCAATAGCCGATCCGCGCCACCAGCACCGGAGTCCAGAGACCCTCCAGGCCGGCCTCGTCCAGCGCCGGGTGCAACGCGTTGTTGGGACAGATCTTCATGCACTGCCCGCAGCGCACGCAGCGCTCCAGGAATCGCGGCTCCGCGAGCGCCCCCGGCGGCCGAATGCAGGCCGGATCGGGACGCCCGCGCGGCGAGGTCAGCTCGCCGGTGCGCATCGCCGGCACCAGCGCGGCGCCGGCCGCCGCCCCGGCCACCAGGCTGCGACGCCGCAAGTCCGGGAGCTGTTGCTCGTCGCCCTTCCAGCCCGCCGGCGAGAAGCTCAACGCGTCCTCGGGACAGGCGGCCACGCAGTTGAGACACAGATCGCACTCGGCGCGCTGCCACTTCTCCCCGGGACTGGGGCTGGCAGCTCCGGAGCAGACCTGATCGCACTTGCCGCACTGAGTGCATCTCAGCTCGTCTTTCCTCAGCCGCAGCAGGCCGAAGCGACCGGCCGCGCCCAGCATCGCGCCCAGCGGGCACAGTCCCCGGCACCAGAACCTGAAAATCCAGCGGTTGGCCGCCAGCACCGCGACGAAGACCACGGCCAGCAGCAGACCGCCGCCGACCAGCATCCCGCGCTGGTAGAAGACCACTCCCGAGGCCGCCTGGTACAACCCGTCCGAGATCTGCTGGAGGAGGGGAGCGTTGGTTGCGGCCGCGGACTCGATCGCGCCTCCCACCAGCCAGTTGATCCAGGGCAGCAGGACCAGGGATATCCCCCGGGTGGCCAACGAAATCGGGTCGAGCAGACCGCCGATCCCCGACCCCAGCAGGGCGGCGGCGAGCACTCCGATCAGCACCACGTACTTTGTCTTCTGGTACGGCCGCGTGCGGTTCTCCTCGACGAGGCGCTTGCCTCGCTTGCCGCGACGAATCGATCCCACCAGGTGGTTCAACGTCCCCAGCGGGCAGACCCATCCGCAGAACGCGCGGCCGAGGAGCAACGCGCTGCCGAGCGTGACCAGGCTCAGGATCATCGCCCCGGGAACCGTGCAATCGCCGAGCAGCGTGATCGCACCGACCAGCGGATCGATCAGCAAGAACGCCTCGACGGGGTAGGGTACCTCGCCCGCGCTGGCAGCATCGAATCCCGCGCCCGTCAGCGCCGCGCTGGCTGCGATCAGGTAGAGGAACAGCACCAGGCTGAACCCCTGCACGACCCGCCGCGTCCAGCGAAGCGCGATCCACTTGCGCCGCGGCCCATTCGAGATCCGACCGCTCGCGCCCATCAGGAGACCTCGCGGATATCGAGCGAGCTCGGGTCGGCGCTGCCCAGACCCCGCTCGGCCGCCAGAGACAGGTACTCGAGGTCGGGAGGGTCCAATCCGATCAGGGAGCAGGAAAAAGCGTCGACCGCGACCGGGTCAACCGCGGCGATCACCTGGTCCACGCGCTCGGTGTCTTCCACGTCCCCGCCCTGGGGGCCGTTGCGCAGCAGCACGCGGGTCGCATCCATCACCGTCAGCGTGGCCCGCGCGAAGTCAGCCAGGTCGGCTATCGAGTGATGAATCCGCTGGTGGAGCCGGTTGCGCCGCCCGCCGAGAACCCCGTAGAGATTCTTCATCGCCCCGGTGAAGCCGGAAAGCCCGTGATGCTTGGCCACCGGAACGTTGATCAATCGATCGGCGGTCACCGCCGGGGCCAGCACCGGCATCCACCCCAGCACCACGCCCCCGAGCTCGAACTGCCTGAAACGGTGCTCGGCGGGAAGGATCACCTCGGCGCCGGCCTCCTCGCTCGCCTTCCAGATGCCGGAGCGGGTGAAGCAACGTCCCGGCTCGTTGCAGGTATTGTCGGTGACCGTGACCCGACCCGCGCCGGCTTCCAGACACATCGAGACCAGCTCGGCCACGACCCCGGGGTGGGTGTTTGCCGCCTGAACCGGAGTGCGATCCCAGCCGACGTTGGGCTTGATCGCCACGCTCTCTCCGGGGCGGACGAAACGCTTCATCCCCCCCAGCGCCTCGACTGCGCCGCGCGTCGCTTCCCGCGCGTCCCCGTGCGCCACCACCAGCTCGCCGGTCGGCAGATCCAGGCCGTCGCCGAAGTCGCGCACCTGCTTCGCCCGCCGGAGGGGAAGGGGCTCGTCCCGGCCTCGGTCCCGGGTCGCCACCCCGATCGCAGAGACACCCGCGATCCCGGCGCACCCGACGCCGAGACGCTTGAGAAATCCTCTCCTGTCCCATCTGTCCGACATCGCCGCGGTCCGGCTATCCGGCCTTCTTCTTGGTCGCCGCCTTCTTCTTGCCGGCGGCCTTCTTCTTGCCGGCGGCCTTCTTCTTGGTCGCCGCCTTCTTCTTGCCGGCGGCCTTCTTCTTGGTCGCCGCCTTCTTCTTGCCGGCGG
>CAZHCG010000033.1:0-14297 GCA_964530995.1 uncultured Myxococcales bacterium | reverse complement strand
GCCTTCTTCTTGCCGGCGGCCTTCTTCTTGGTCGCCGCCTTCTTCTTGCCGGCGGCCTTCTTCTTGCCGGCGGCCACTTCGCCCTCGCCGGCCGCGCTCTCGCCGCCTCCGAGCAGCGCCGCCAGCTTGCTGACCGAAGGGTTCTCCACTCGCGCCACCATCCGCCCGCAGGCCGGACACGCGCTGATCGGCTCGCCGCGGAACAGTTTGAACCTGATTCCAGTGGGCATCTGCATCCTGCAGACGCTGCACACGCCGTCTCTCATGATCGTCAGCGCCACTCCGGATCTGGAGTTGCTCAGGCGCTCGTAGCGGCGCAGGAGCATCGCCGGAATCCCCTCGCAGGCCTCCTCGCGCTGCCTCTCGAGCCGCCGGACGCGGCTTCTGAGCTTGCGAATCTCGGCCTCCGGCTGCTGCTGGAACGACGCCACCTGCTTCTCGCGCTTGGCGATGCGCCGCTCCACATCGTCGCGCTCCTCGCGCAGCTCGCCGAGCTGCGACTCGGTCTCCTCGACGAGCACGCCGAGCTTCTCCTCCTCGATCTTGAGCGCCTCGGTCGACGAACGCGTGCGCGGCTTGAAACCGCCGGAGCGCGAGGTCGACAAGCCCTTGATCGCGTTGCGGATATCCTCCAGGGTGGCGAAGTACATCTCCTGCTGGGCAACGGTCGCGGTCAGCCCCTGCTCCAGCTCCTCGAGCTCGTCCTTGAGCCCGTTCAGCTGTGAATCCTCTCTGATCAGTCGCTCTCGAAGCTCGCTCGCCCTGGTATCGTGCGCTCGGATCTTGAGATCCAAGTCCTGAAGACGCAGCAGCTTTTCCAAAACCTCGGGATCCCATTTTCTCATCTATCACCCTCGCTGTTACAAAAGATCTTTATCTCTCATTAGGTGTGCCGTGTCAAAGCTTGCCCCTCGGCCCCGGCGGGACTATGTATCCTTGCTGGCAACCGCACCAGGGCGGAAAGAGGCGCGGAGAAATGGAACGAGAGCTGGACGTGGTCGTGGTCGGAGGGGGGCACGCCGGGTGCGAGGCGTTCGCGGCGGCCCGCCGCGTCGGAGCGCGCGCCGCGCTGGTGACGCCCGATCCGGCGCAGGTCGCCACGCAGCCGTGCAACCCGGCGGTCGGGGGACCGGGCAAGGGCCACCTCGTGCGCGAGGTTGTCGCGCTGGGCGGCCTGATCGGCAAGGTCACAGACCGGGCTGGCATCCAGTTCAGAACCCTGAACCGGCGCAAGGGGCCGGCGGTGCGCGCCACGCGGGTGCAGACAGATTCGGCTGTCTACCGCAACGCGATGCTCGAGGCGCTCGAAGAAATCGGCCTCGAGGCGATTGTGATCGACAGCGCGGTCGGCCTGCTGGTCTCCGGCTCTGGTCCGCGCGGGCGCCGCCTGCTCGGCGTACGGCTGGCGCGCGGCGGGGAGCTGCGGGCCCGGGCCACGGTGATCACCGCCGGAACCTTCCTCAGGGGAGTGCTGTACGTCGGCGATCGCCGCACGCCGGGTGGACGCCGGGGAGCGGCGCCCTCGCTGGCGCTGGCCGAAGCGCTCGAGGAGCTGGGCCTGCCCCTGATCAGGCTCAAGACCGGCACCTGCCCGCGCATTGCCGGCGAGAGCGTGGATCCGATCGGGCTCGAGGAGCAGCCGGGCGAGGCTCCCCCGCCCTTCTTCGACCCCGACACGCGCGAATGCGAGTTGCCGCAGCGGATCTGCCATCTGACCTACACCGGCGCGCCGAGCCACCGCGTAATCAGGCGCAACATGACCAGCTCGGCGCTCTACAGCGGCGCGATCGGCGGAATCGGGCCGCGCTACTGCCCGTCGATCGAGACCAAGATCGCCCGCTTTCCCCACAGGGAGCGGCACCAGGTCTTCCTCGAGCCCGAGGACGCCCGCGGCGAGGTGATCTACCCGTCCGGCATCTCGACCAGCCTTCCCGAGAGCGTGCAAGAGGAGATGGTCCACGCGATTCCCGGCCTGGAGCGGGCCCGCATCCTGCGCCACGGCTACGCGGTCGAGTACGACGCGGTCCAGCCCACCTGCCTCGGACCCACTCTCGAGGTGGACGGCATCGACGGTCTGTTCCTGGCCGGTCAGATCCTGGGGACTTCCGGCTACGAGGAGGCCGCGGCGCTGGGGCTCTCGGCCGGCGCCAACGCCGCGCTGAAGGCCCGCGGAGACGACCCGCTCGTGCTGGGACGGAACCGGGCCTACACCGGCGTGATGATCGACGACCTGACCGGCCGCGGTGTGGACGAGCCGTACCGCATGTTCACCTCGCGGGCCGAGTACCGGCTGCTGCTGCGCGAGGACAACGCCGACGAGCGCCTCGTGGACCAGGGGATTCGCACCGGGCTGATCGACCCGGAGCGCGGAGCCGAGATGCGGGCCCGGGCGGCGCTGGCCGGAGAGGCCGCGCGACGCCTGGAGCGCACCGTGCTCAACCCCTCGAAGGAGAACAACCGCCGGCTGGCGGAGATGGGGCTGGCTCCGCTGCGCAAGCCCACCCCGCTGGCCGATCTGCTGCAGCGCTCGGGGGTCCGCGCCCGGGACCTGGCTCCACTGGCGCCCTGGATCGCGGATCTGCCGCGCGAGGCGCTGGCGCGCGCCGAGGTGAATGTGCGCTACGCCGGCTACCTGGAGCGCCAGCGCAGTCGGGCCGAGCGGCTCGGCGAGCTGGACGGCGTGCGCCTTCCGCCCGAGCTGGAGTTCGGAGGAATCCCGGGCCTGCGAGCCGAGATCGCCGAGAAGCTTGCGCGCTCCCGACCGGCCACGCTGGGACAGGCCAGCCGCATTCCGGGCGTGACTCCGTCGGCGATCGAGCTGCTGCACGTTTGCTGCCTGGAGCGGAGTGCGGCGAGCGGGGGGCGCGTTCTTTGAGCCGCCGCCCGCGATTTGGTATTGAGAGGCTGGCGGGCGGAAACCGAACCGAGAGCACCCGCCGCGAATGGATGAGCGATGCCTGAGAAAAAAACGAAGACAGCGAGCTGGCGCGAGCGCGGGACCGCCGCTGGTCCGCGGCTGACGCGCCGGGAGTTCATCGTCGCCGGCTCCGGTGCCGTGGCCTGCGCGGCGCTTTCCGGAGGCTGCGGCGGCGACGACGAGAAACCCGAGAAGAAGGCGGCCGATCCGACCGCGTCCGGAACGCCGTGGGCCGGCACCGAGGTGGCGCTCGACCTGAGAGATGCGGTCCACCTCGCCGAGATCGACCACTGCGGCGAGTTCGTCGATTTCGGCACCGCGGCCCGCTACAAGTACACGCTGGGCGGCTGGATGACCGGCTGGGAGAACGACACCTCGATGAACGGCGTCTCGTTCACCTGGGCGAGCAAATCGCCGTCCCGGCTGTTCTTCCACCTCGACGAGCCGAAAAAGCTGGTCTTCGAGCTGCGGGCCAAGCCGGGAGGCACTGACGAGCTGAGCTTCTGGCTCAACGAGCACCCGATCACGCGCGTCAACCTCGCCAAGAGCGACTGGGGAACCTACCGCGTGGAGACCGAGGCCGAGCACTGCGTCGCCGGCGAGAACTACATGAAGCTGATCTACGCCACGGCCGACGACGAGATCGACGACGAGCCGGCCTCGATCGCGGTCGACTATCTGCGAATCATTCCCGAGGGCGTCGAGACACCGAAGCAGTTCGATCCGCCCGGCCTCGACGGGATCCGCCAGCGCTTCACCAGCGGCGAGCGACAGCGCGAGGCTCTGATGCTGTCGGCTCCGACGCGGCTTTCCTACTACGTCGAGATTCCTCCCGGGACCAACCTCTGCACCGCGGCCGCGGCGGCGCGGGCCTCGGGCGAGTCGAAAGGCGAGCTGAGACTCACCGCCACAGCGGTCCCGGCCGACGGCGGCGAGCCGGTCGAGCTGCTGAAGAGCTCCTACGGCGACGCGAAATGGCACGAGGAGATGGTGTCGCTGGACGCTGTCGCGGGCGAGCTGGTACGCCTCGAGATCGAGGTCGACGGTCCGCCCGGCGCCCGGCTGGCGCTCGGCGATCCGGCGCTGCGCCACGCCCCGTCCAAGATCGAGCAGCCCTCGCGCAAGCCCAAGAACGCGATCGTGCTGCTGATCGACACGCTGCGCGCCGACAAGCTCGGCGTCTACGACAAGACGCGGGTCAAGTCCCCGGCGTTCGACAAGTTCGCCGGCGAGTGCACGATCTTTGATCGCTGCCAGGCCAACTCCAACTGGACCAAGCCGTCCTGCGCCACTTTGCTGACCGGTCTGCACCCGGACTCGCACAAGGCGCGCGGCCACTCGTCGCTCTTGGGCTCGTCGGTGAGGCTGGCCTCGGAGATCTTCCGCAGCGCGGGCTTCGCCACCGGCGCCTTCATCGCCAACGGCTACCTCGCCGCCGAGTTCGGTTTCGATCGCGGCTGGAGCCGCTACGTCAACTACATCCGCGAGAGCAAGCCCACCGAGGCGGAGCACGTCTACGAGGACACGCTGAAGTTCATCGAGGCCAACCGCGAAAAGCCGTTTTTCACCTACATTCAGACGATCGACCCGCACGTGCCGTACGATCCGCCGTCGGAGGATCTCAAGCTCTACGACGCGGCGCCGTACGACGGCCCGGTCAGCCCGCGCTCGACCGGCAACCTGCTCGAGGACTTCAAGCGCAAGCGCGTCGAGCTGGACGCGCGCGACCGCCGCCGGCTCGAGTCGCTCTACGACGGCGAGGTGACCTACCACGACCGCCACTTCGGCCGCTTCTTGGACAAGCTGCACAAGCTGGGCGTGCTGGACGACACGGTGATCCTGGTCTGCTCGGATCACGGCGAGGAGTTCTTCGAGCACGAATCGGTCGGCCACGGGCACACTCTCTTCCAGGAGCTGCTGCACGTGCCGCTGGCGATCCGCGCGCCCGGCTGCGTGCCGTCCGGAAAGCGAGTCGACCGCGAGGTGACGCTGGCCGACGTGCTGCCCACCGCGTTGAGCGCGGTGGGAGTCCCCGTGCCGCGCGAGATAGAGGGCGGCGACCTGTCCTCGATCGCCAGGGGATCCGGCCCGGATCCGATCTCGACCGCGTTTTCCAGCTTCTGGAGCGAAGCGGACGACCGCAACCTCTCGTGGGCCGCGCTCAAGGGCCCCTGGAAGCTCTACATGAAGGGCCCGGTCCGGACCTACCTCTACAACCTGTCGAAGGACCCCGAGGAGCGCACCGACGCGGACGACCGCTACCCTCTGGCGCTCAGAGCGCTGCGCATAGCGACCGGCCAGTTCATCGGAGCGCCCGACAAGCACGGCTGGTACACGGACAAGATCTCCGCCGAGGTCGTCAAAGGCCCCGAGGCCGAGGAAGAGAAGACCGACATCCCCGGCGACCTGAAGGAACAGCTGCGCAAGCTGGGGTACATGCAGTAACTCCATCCGTTTCGGGAAACCCGCCCCTCCAATCGGCTCAGGTCCAAATACGGTTCGTGGAGCGCTCGCAAGAAGTCGAGCGCGACGCCCCGCTGCGTCCGGCCGCCGATCGGGGCTGAAAGATTGCACCACCAGCGGCCGAGAACACCCGCCCGGCCCGCCGCATCGACCGCCCGAAACCCTTCGACCAACGAACCGATTACCATCGCCCCCCTCCGCCCGCCTTCACACCCAAACCCGTATTCGGCTTTGAGCCGAGGGGCTGTCTTGACGGATTGGTTTCGCTGGTCGACTCTGTTCAGGCCATGAAGCGCGCGCTCACCTCCGTCGGACGCTTTCTCGCCGCGCACTGGGCGATCCTGGCCTTGCTCGGGCTGGCGATCGGCCTGCACTGGGACCTGCTCGTATCCGCCGTTCCGGCCACCGGCGATCACATGATTCACATGTACAAGGGCTGGCTGATGGCGGAGCACCTGCTTCCCTCCGGGCGGGTTGCGGGCTGGAGCCACATGGCGTTCGCCGGATATCCGGCCGGGGTCTACTACCCGATCCTGGGCGATTTGCTGGTCGCGCTCACTCGCTGGATCACGCTGGGACTGCTGACCTGGGAGCGCACCTACGCCGTGATGTTCTTCGCCCTGGTGCTCTGGATCCCGGTAGTCCCGTACCTGATCGCCCGGCGTTTCACCGGTCGCGCCGGAGCGCTGCTCGCCGGCGTGATGTGCGCGGTGGACGTCGGCGGCTGGCCGCAGGGCGGCCATATCTCGACCGTACACTGGGCTGTCTGGCCGTTCATCCTCTCTCTCACTCTGAGCATGCTGGCCCTGCTGATCTGCGACGCGGCCGTGCTGCGGCCGATCCGGGAGCGCCCCGGCCGCTTCCTGGCGTTCGTAACGGTGCTTGCCCTGGCGGCTCTGGCCCACCCGATGTCCGCCTTCTTCCTGGGACTCTCCGCTCCGATCTACGTGCTGTTCCTGGCCGTGGCCGAGCGTCGCAGGAGCGGACCCTGTAACGTGATCGGACGTTCGGCGGCCGCTGCAGCGCTGGCGCTGCTGCTGGTCTCCTTCTGGATCGTGCCGTGGATCACCACCGGCGATCGCTGGACCCTGGGCTGGCCCGCGGTCGGGTTCGGCGGAATGTGGCTCTCGCTGCCCAAGATGCTGGAGGCTCTGGCCAAGAACAAGCTGTTCTATTCGTTCAACCTGATCACCTGGATCAGCGGCGGCGTCGGCATCGCGCTCGCGATCGTCTCGCGCCGTCGCTGGCCACTGTGGGTCGCGACGATGCTGGTTCTCCTGTTCGCCTTCGCCGGTCTGGCCAACGCGATCGGAGACGGACTGCTGGCGCGCAAGGTCCAGGTGGAGCGGATCGCGGCCTTCATGAAGCTCTTGTGGTTCGTGCTGGCCGGGCTGACGTTCGATCGGCTGGGAGCCGGTCTGGCCTGGCTGCTGAAAAAACCTTTCGAGCGTCTGCACGCAGCCGCCAGGAAATGGCTCTCGCGCCTGGCCGAGCCGGTCCTCGGAGTGGGCCTGGCCGCCGTCTTTCTGGCGGTCAGCTGGTCGGGACACGTGGAAAGCGTGCTGAAGATCGGATATCTCGGCGGAGACCTCTGGCAAGACATCGTACGCGCGGAGCGCTGGCTCGCCGAGCAGCCTCGCGGTCCGCTCGACCGCGTGCTCTACCAGCCGGGCAAGCTCTGCGTCCGCGGCAACCTGCGCTCGCCTAAATGCAACGAGGTCTACCACCGCCACATCTTCGCCTCCGGTCCGGTGCGCACCAATCTGCCCAAGCTCAAGTTCGGCTACGAGGCGACAGCGATCTTCCGCAACGTGCCCCTCGAGCACCGCTGGCCTCAGGACGCCAGCCTGATCCAGGAGCTGCTGACCAGGCCGGAAGCGGTGGAGTCTCTCCACGTGCGCTGGATCGTCTCGCTCGCCGAGTGGCCTCCCCGTCCCGACATCGAGGAGGTGCGCCGTTTCGGCGACGTGATCGTTTACCAGGTCGCCCCCGGTCGCGAGCCGCCGGTGCGGATCCGGGGCCCGGGCGAAATCGAGGTGGAGCGCTTCGAGGACGAGAGGATCACGGTCCGCGTCTCCGGCGCCGGGCCGGAGAGCCGCCTGCTGTTTCCCGTGGCCTTCTTCTATCCCTGGGTCGCCTACGACGACGGCCGGGAGGTTCCGCTGAAACGCCACGGAGTGCTTCCCCACGTGCGCCAGATCCTGATGGCGGTCGACGCCAGCGACGGCGTCGTCGAGCTGCGCTACGAGCGCCCCTGGTGGGAACGCCTGGCCGGCTGGACCAGCGCGCTCGGCTGGCTCGCCGCCGCGGCCGCCGGCCTGTGGCTGATCATCGTCCGGCTGCGCCGCCGGAGAACGGGCTGACGCCGTGCACCTCGAGCCGCGCAGGATCGCCAAGCCCCTGAGCGTCGCCGCCGGTCTCGTCGTGGTCTTCACCACCTACGCGCTGGTGGCGGACCACTACCGCCACGGGTCGATGATGGCGCCGGACGAGAGCTTCTACGCGCTGGCGGCGCGGCTGGTCTACGAGGGGAAGCTCCCCTACCGCGACTTCGCCTACTCTCAGACTCCGCTTCTGCCCTACATCAACGGCGCGCTGCTGCACGCGGTCGGCTTCGGGATGGACGCCCACCGCACGATCAACGCGATCTGGGGCGGTCTGGGGCTGGCGCTACTGGTCGCGACGATTCGAATCCGCTCGGGACGCTGGGAGCCGGCGCTGGTCGCCGCCTTCGTGCTCGCCGCCTCGCCGCGCTGGGTCTCGCTGCAAGCGATGGGCGTCTGGTGCGGCCCGGCCGGAGCCTTTCAGGCGGGAGCGCTGCTGGCCGCGCTCCACCCCGGCCCGCTGCGCCGACGGCTGCTGCCGTTCGCCCTGTGCGGAACGGTCGCGATCGGGTGCCGGCTGACCTGTGCTCCTACCGTGGCCGTGCTCGCTCTTCCGCTGTTGCTCGACGCCGGATCACTGCGGCGCGCAGGGATGGTTTTGGCCGTGTGCCTGGGGGTGGGCGTCGTTTTTTTCGCCCCGTTCTTCGTCGCCGCACCGGAGCGGCTCTGGTTCAACATCTGGCGGTACCACGTCGAGTCTGGCATCGAGCGCAACTTCCCCGCACAGGCGAGGCAGTGGTGGAACATCTCTCCGGCCGCTCACCTGCTGCTGGCGACCGGGCTGTTCGGAGCCCCGAGCCTGATCCGCCGCCGCTCGCGCTGGGCGTTGGTGCTGCTGGCCGCCGGGCTGGTCGGCGTGACCGCGCCGATGATCCCCGCCAGCGCCTGGGGGGTCTACGTCGCGGCCGGGGTGCCGCTCGCGGCGGCCGCCGGCGTCTGCGCGCTGTGGGCGGCCGGCAAGGCGGCGAGCAATCCATACCGCCACGCGATCCTGCTGCTGCCCGGGCTGGCGCTGCTGACCGTCACGCCGCCCGAGGTCGGCGAGGGCGTGGTTACCGAGGTCGAGGAGGTCGCCGCCTTCATCGAGCACGAAGTTCCGCCGGGACCGCTGCTCACCCCGGTGGGAATCGTCGCGGTGGAGAGCGGCCGAGACGTGCTTCCCGGCACCGAGATGGGAACCTTCGCAGCGATGGCGCCCGAGGACGGCCCGCGCGCCGAGAAGATGCTGATGACGACCCTTCCCGAGCTGACGCACCGAGTGCGCGAGCTCGAGCCGGCCGCGGTGGTGCGGGTGATCGACCCCGAGCCCTGGATCGTCTGGAACTTCCGCTGGGCGCTGCCCACCTTCGACGACCAGCCGGTCGAGCAGGTGCGCCGCTTCGAGGACGCGCTGGCCCAAGCCTACCGTCCGGTGTGGCGCAACACCACGATGGAGGTGCTGGCTCCCGAAGGCCGGCTGGTCCGGCCCGCGAGCGAGCCCGAGCCTCGATAATCTTGCGCGCGGTCCGAACGCCGGACCGCGCCGGTTCCCCGGCGATGGATTGCAGCCGGGGGTCTACGTCACCGACTGCCAGAACATCCCGGCGTAGGCGACCGGCAGGCTGTCGCCCAGCTCGGCGGCGCAGGGGAAACGACATTTCTGGCAAGAGCGCAGATTCAGCCCCGCCCGACGCCGCTGTGGCGAACGGATCAGGGCGTCGAGATCGATATCGGAAAGGTTGCCCCACGGGTGGAGCGGATTGCCCTCCGGATCCTCGCAGCACGAGACTTCGCCGCGGTGATCGACGTGCATCCCGACGCTTCCGAAGTTGCACCGGATCTCGCGCCCCTCGCCCATCTTGCGCAGCACGTGGGTCATGTTCCAGATCGGGTAGCCCTCGCGCTTCAACCGCTCGATGCGATCGAAGGCATCGCGCAGCCGCTCTCCTTCGAGAATCAGCTCCTCGTTGTAACCCTCGATCAACGAGACGGGGAAAAACTCGATCCAGACGCCCAGATCGCGCGCCAGCCGGGCCAGCGGCTCGATCGAGTCGGTGTTGTTGCGGCTCAGCGCGGTCCAGATCTTGATCCGCAGGTGATCGTACTCGGTCGCCTTTTCCATCCCGCGCACCGCCCGGTCGAACAGGCCCTCCAGCCCGCGCGCCTCGTCGTGCTGCGCGCCGTAACCGTCGAGGGAGCACAGCAGCGTGTCCAGGTTGTACAAGAGCCGCTCGGCCTTCTTGACCAGCGAGTTCATGTTGGTGCACATCGAGATGCGGTAACCGAGCCGCTTGCCGAGCGCCAGGATCTCGGACAGATCCTTGCGCAGGGTGGGCTCGCCGCCCCACAGCACGAGGATCTGCGCGCCGTTCTTTCTGAACGTGGACAAAAAGCTCTCGATCCGGTCGAGGGACAGCTCCTCTTCGCTCGGAGAGTCGTCCTTCCAGCGACTGCAGATCTCGCAGCGCAGGTCGCAGCGGGCGGTGGGCTTGTAGTAGACGAGATACGGCCGCCGCGTCACCCACGTGTTGCGCACCAGTGCCGCGGCGGTCCCGAGGGGATTGGAAAAACCGGTTTTCTTCTTGCGTATCAAAGCATTTCTCTTCTCGTATAAATCTTGCCCCCGCGAAAGTGAGCCGTCAACCCGCGGGCAGCTGTGACCGCGTCGACAATCGCATTGACACCCTCGGCCGGGCGTCATAGCGTCGAAATTGCATCGCAATGTAGAGCATGAAATCCGAACGCTGACGCTTCTCGGCCAAAAGGAACAGCTGGAACATGCCGGATCCGCGAACAGGCGACGGTGAAAACGAGCGGCGGAAGTCCGGGCCAGGCCCAGCGGTGCGCGTTCTGCTGGTGAAAGGCTTCTTCAACGAGCCGGGGATCACGCAGATGGGCCATCCGCTGGGGATCATGTCGATCGCCGCGGTGCTCAGGAGGGACTTCGGTTACGACGTTCGCATCCTGGACATGCGGCTCGAAGGGCGCGACTACGACAGGCTCGAGGAATCGATACGCGAGCTCTCTCCGCATTTCGTGGGAATAAGCGGCCAGAGCTCCGAATCCGTCTCGCTGGCAGAGATCGCGGCCAGCGCCAAGAAGGTGGATCCAAAGACCGTGGTCGTTATCGGCGGCCCCCACTCCACGGCTTACGGAGAGACGCTGGTTGCGAACCCGAACATCGACTACGCGGTTGCGGGCGAAGGAGAGATCATCGTCGGCAAGCTGATCGAGCGGCTGACGGCCGGGCGGGACGCGAGCGATCTGCCCGGCCTGAAATACCTGCGCGACGGCGAGCTCGTCGACACTGGACGGGCGGATCACTACGACGACCTGGATCGTCTTCCGATGCCCGCCTACGACCTCGTCCCCGTTTTCGAGTACAAGCAATACGATCGCTTCAGCCGCACCGGCCGCGGCGACTACATGACGATTTTCTCGTCCCGCGCCTGCCCGTACAACTGCATCTACTGCCACGACATCTTCGGCAAGAAGCTCCGCGCTCGCAGCGCCGAGAGCCTCTTTGGCGAACTCGAGCACCTCTACTCGAAGTATGGAATCCGCGAGTTCGAGATAGTCGACGACGTGTTCAACATCAGGCGCGGGCGGGTGCTGGAGTTCTGCGACCGGATCATCGAAAGCGGGATGCGGATCTCGATCGCCTTTCCCAACGGTCTGCGCGGAGACCTGCTGGACCGGGAGGTGCTCGAGAAGCTCGAAAGAGCCGGCACCAGGTACATTTCGTTCGCTGTGGAGACCGCCTCGCCGCGCATGCAGAAGCTGATCAGGAAGAACCTGGACCTGGAGAAGGTCGAGCGGAACATCTCGATCGCCCGCTCGCTGCGCATCCACAGCCACGGCTTTTTCATGATCGGGCTTCCCGGCGAGACGCTCGAGGAGATGAGCAGCACCGTGGACTTCATCCTCTCCTCCGAGCTCCACACCTTCAACCTCTTCACCGCGACGCCCTACAGGGGCACGCGAATGGGCGAGATGGCCGAGGAGATGGGGCGCAGCGTCGTCACCGATTTCAACCAGGACTACTACTCCAAGGGCTTCGTCAACATGACCGACGTCCCCGCCGAGGAGATCAACAGGCTGCGCCGCAAGGCGCTGGTCGGGTTCTACGCCAAGCCGTCGAGGATGATCGGAATCCTGCGCGATTTCCCCGGCGAGATCGGTCCGCTCAAGCTGTTCAGGATATTCGTGCGCCGGATGCTGTGGAAGACCTGAGAATCCGGCCCGCCGGTGTGTTCCTCTTCGCCGTCGTGATGTACTCTCTGTCCTCGTCCGACTCGGCGCCGAGCGGAAGGCTCGGAGCGGAGGCCCGCGGTAGATGACGGAGAAAAGAGACAGCGCCGACAAGGCCGGTCCGAACCGCAACGATCGTCAGCGCCGTGTTCCGGGCATAGTCCTGCCCGGGCTGACGATCCTGTTCGTCCTGCTCTACATGCTGGCGATCCTCTACTACGAGCCGCCCGGCGTCCTGTTTGGCGACGAGCCGATCTCCGGCCGCGACTACGACACGCACGTGAACCAGGTCTGGCGCGTGACCGAGGCGCTGGACGGCTGGGGAAAGAGCTGGGCCTACGACCCGCAGCACCTGGCCGGATGTCCGAACGGAATCATCTTCGACGCCGACAACAAGGGCTGGGAGATCTGGACCTACGCCCTTTGGAAGCTAGGGCTGCCCCGCGGCACGGCGTTCAACATGTTCGTGCTGCTGGCGCACCTGCTGCTTCCGCTGATTGTCTACTCCTCGTCCCGCCTGTTCGGCTTGGAGCGCTGGACCGCGTTGCTGGCCACCTTCCTCGCGGCCTGCCTGTGGTTCTTCGACGGCTTCGTCCACTGGGCCTGGTGGGAGGGCATGCTCGCCTACTCGATGGTCTGCTACCTGGCCCTGCTTCCGCTGGCGCTGTTCTATCGCTTCACCAAGGAGCGTCGCTGGCGGCACGTCCTGGCGCTGGCCCCGGTGCTGGCCGCCGCACACCTGGTCCACCCCTACGTTTTCTTCATCCTCCTCTTGCCGATGGGCGCGCTCTACGTGCGTCACTTCTTTGAGTTGCGAGCGCGGCACCATCTGGCGATAGTCGCCGCCGCCGTGGTGACCCTGGCCGTCAACAGCTACTGGCTGATCGTCGCGATCCGGTTTTGGCACTACATCCTCGACTCCGGCTACATGGCCGCCGGCACTGCCGAGCACCTGCTGTTCGACTACCTGGGAATCGTCTCCGATCGCTCTGTGACCGGCGGCTCGGGAATCCGCAGCGGCTTCCGCTTCCTGGGTCTGGGCGCGGCGGCGATCACCTTCGTGATGTGGTGGCGCGCGCGGGACTCGCGACTGCTGCCGCTGGCGGTGGGTGTGATCGGGATGCTGACGGCCAGCTACCTGGGAGGCTACCTGCTCGCGATGCAACAGGTGCAGCCCTATCGCTTCGTCGCTCCGGCCGCCTTCTTCGCCGTGATCCCCGCCGCCCAGCTGGCGAGCGAGATCCGACGCCGAAAGGCGCTGGCCGGCCTGCCCAGGCTGGTCTACGCGCTGGGCGCGATCGCGATCATCGCCGCCACTCCGCGGTTGGTGCGCGACGTGCTCTACTTCGTCGAAGCGCTCGTTCCCGAAACGGAGTACCTCGAGGAGGAGAACCCGAAGATCACCGACACGATCGGCTTCGGCAACATCGGCTATCCCAGGCACAAGGAGTTCCGCCACGGACCGATGCCGCCCGACTACGTGGAGATAGTGGAGTGGTTCGAGGAGCACTACGACGGCAGCGGCCGCGTGATGGTGGAGCACTGGACGATCGGAGAGATGCTGCCCTGGAAGACCGACGTCCAGGTGCTGGGCGGCTTCCGACTGCGCAACATCGCCCACTCGATGGCCAACTTCTTCCGCCGCCACCCGCTCGGCGATCCTCCCGGGGACACGCTGGAGAGGTACATGGACACCTACGCCGTGGGGTGGGTTGTCAGCTCCTTCACCCACAGGCGCTTCGAGGCGCACAGGCGATCCCTGCGCAAGGTGGCCGAGATAGGGACGCACCGCATCTTCCGCTCGCTGCGGGCGGTCAGCTTCCTGCGCGGTGGCGTCGGCGAGGTCGACGCCTCGCTGAATCGGATCGAGGTCGGCGGCACCGACCCCGAGCGCGACGCGGTGCTCAAGTTCCACTGGATGGAGACGCTGGTCTGCGAGCCGGGCTGCGAGATCGAAAGGGAGCCGCTGAAAGACGATCCGGTCGGCTTCATCCGCGTGCCGGCCCCGCACCCCGAGAGCTTCGCGATAGTCAACCGGTACTGAGAAGCTGCATCCACGCACGGTCGACCGCGGCCGGCGCCAGCCACGCCGCCGCGACCGCCCCCGGCGTTTTGCGCGCGGCGATCATCACGGTTCATCCGGATCCAGCCGTTTTCATCTCTGCGTCCGCCCGTGCACCGCGCCGATCACGAAGAGCACCATCTCGAAGTGGGAGCCGGATGACTGAAGCCCTCCGGGCGCGGCCGGCGGCATTGGAGATCGGAAAGGCCAATAGGCCATCCTGACCGCGCCCTGTTCAGGG
>CAZHCG010000032.1:0-35415 GCA_964530995.1 uncultured Myxococcales bacterium | reverse complement strand
GATATAATGTCGGTGTCTCGATGAACGACGACGGACGCAACAGGCGAGAGCATCCCCATCTGTTGATCGCCTTGATCCCGGTGGTCTTCCTGGTGGGAGCGCTTTGGCTGGCGCTGGTCGCTCTGGCCGATTGGGAGCTGACGACCCACGTGCCTCTGATCCTCGCCACGGCGGTGGCGGCCGTGGTGGCGCTGGCGACCGGCACGCGCTGGAAGGAGATCGAGCGAGGAATGGTCGACGGGATCGCGCTGGCGATGGGTGCGATCCTGATCCTGATCGTGATCGGGGTGCTGGTTGCGACCTGGATCCAGGCCGGGATCGTGCCGGCGATGATCGCCTACGGTCTGGACCTGCTCTCGCCAGGCGTCTTTCTCGCGGCGACATGTCTGATCTGTGCGTTGGTCTCGCTGGCGACCGGCTCGTCCTGGTCGAGCGCGGCCACTGTGGGCATCGCGCTGATAGGTGTCGGAGAGGGGCTGGGGGTCTCGCGGCCGATGGTGGCCGGTGCGATCATCTCCGGCGCATACTTCGGCGACAAGATGTCGCCGCTGTCAGACACCACCAACCTCGCTCCCGCGGTCGCCGGCGCCGATCTGTTCGATCACGTGCGACACATGCTCTACACAACCGGACCCAGTTTGCTCGTATCGCTGGTGGTTTTCTCGCTGCTGGGCTGGGGAGGCGGCGGTGAGGCGGATACCGATCGAGTCGATGCGATCCGGGTCGCGATCGAGGCGCGTTACGCGATCCACCCGCTGCTGCTGCTGCCCCCGTTGGCGGTGATCGCGATGGTGGTCCTGCGCCTGCCGGCCCTGCCGGCCCTGCTGGGCGGCTGCCTGCTCGGCGCTCTGCTCGGCGCGGCGGTGCAGGGGGCCTCGGCCGGAGAGATCCTGGCCGCGGCCTACGGCGGCGTCTCGGTGCAGAGCGGCGACGAGTTGGTCGACGGGCTCCTGTCGCGCGGCGGGTTGACTTCGATGATGTCCACGGTGGCGTTGATCATCTGCGCGTTGGCCTTCGGCGGAGTGATGGAGCGCTCGGGCATGCTGGCTTCGATCGCATCCGCGGTGCTCGGGCTGGCCCGTGGAACCGGCGGGCTGGTGGCGGCCACGCTGGTTACCTGCACCGGGATGAACGTGCTGGCCTCGGACCAGTACTTGGCGATCGTGGTTCCGGGACGGATGTACCGCGGCACCTATACGAGCCGCGGGCTGCATCCAAAGAATCTATCGCGCGCGCTCGAAGACTCGGGGACGCTGACCTCGGTGCTGATCCCTTGGAACACCTGCGGGGCGTTCATGATCGCCACACTGGGGTTGGCACCCTGGACCTATGTGCCATTCTGCCTGCTGAACCTGCTCAATCCGCTGATATCCGCCTTCTACGGGTTTACCGGGCTGACCATGCGTCCGTTGCCCGTCTCAGAACCGGATGAGCGGGAGCCCGAAGAAGTGCCAAAAGAGGATGTGCCAAAAGAGGATTAACGCGACCGTGGTGTCGGGTTATCATCGTTCGCCGTAGCCGTGAGCAGCCAAGTCCCCAGCTCGCAGAGGTATGACGATTGCCTTCGAAAGGCGAGGGCGACCCGCGTGGTTTCGGCCCTGGTCGTGCTTTTTTTGCTGTCATGCGGTGATGGGAGTCGGAACGGCGAGGGGGAATCGAGCGGAATCGATGCGACGAAGGTCGGGTCAGAAGCGACCCAGCTGGTCGCCGAGGCGGACGGCGTGCCGGTCTTTGCAGAAGAGCTGCGCTGGCTGCTGGAAGAGAGCGACGGCGGTGTCGGCGTCGGCGAGGCGCTCGATGCGCTGGTGCGCAACGCTCTGCTGGCTCGCGAGGCACAAAGGCGGGGGTGGGGAGATCATCCCGAGGTGTGTCGGCGGCGCGATGTGGCTCTGGCTCGCGCACTGCTGCGGCGGCAGGTGGGGAATCTCGGCCCGAGCGACCTACCCGACGAGGTGCTGCGCGAGGAGTACGAGCGGCAGCGCCGGCGTTTCGTCCACGGCCCTCAGCGGGTTGTGATTCATGCAGTGGTCAAGACCGAGGACGATTCCGCGTCAGCCGAAGAGTTGGCACGCGAGGTGCGCAGCGCGGCGGAAGGGGCGGCGGACGCCGAATCGTTCCGCCGTGAGCTGGAACCGCTGCTGGAGGATCGCGGCTCGACGCTCAAGATCGAGAAGCTGCCGCCGTTCGAGCGGGACGGTGACCGCTTTGTGCCGGCTTTCACCGAGGCCGCCTTCGAGGCGGGACCACCGGGATCTTTGAGCGAGCCGTTCGAGACGCGCTTCGGCTGGCACGTGCTGCTGGTTCTCGAGGAGAGGCCGGCCGAGAAAATCGAGATCGAGGATGCGCGAGCTGTTTTGGCTCGCGAGCTGCTGCCGACTTTTCGCAGCAGGCGTGCCGCTCAGCTGATTGAGCGGCTCTGGAACGAGGCCGATCCGTTGATTCGCGAGGAGGTGCTGCGAGTGGACGGAGGGCCGCCGTGAGGAGAGACGAAGCCAGGACCCCGCTTCGCGATGACACCGAAGGCTCGGTTTTCGCCGAGATCCTCTCCGAGCTTGACCGGCCCGTCAACGAGCTGCTGGCAGCCGTCTTTTACGATGGCGAGGGCGAGACGGTCGACTATTTTACGTTTGTCGATCCATACCAGACGAAGCTGATCGCCGCCTACCACGGAGTGCTGGTCGTATCGGCGGCGAGCCGATTCGACTGGCTGAACATGGGCGGGCTGGAGGAGTTGGAGATTAGAACGCAGCGCTGGGACAGCTTCACTGTCCGGGTCGGCGACGGATACTATTTGACCGTCATGGTCGAGACCGGGGAGATGACCGCTCACCTGCAGCGAGATGTTGCCCGGGTAGCAGGTAGGCTGCGCGAAGAGACCGGGCTGTGAAAGCACCCTTTACCTTCTTGATTACCGGGGCTTGCAACTGTGGTGGGATGATTCAGGAGACCTTGGCGCCCGGGGGCAGGTCGCGATCGAACGTAGTGACACCCATTCGACCGTCTTCCGCGACTCCCGACAGGACCATTCCATCGCTGAGGCCGAAGCGCATCTTTCGCGGGGGCAGGTTGGCCAGCACCGCCACCTTCTTGCCCACCAGCACCGCTGGTTCGGGATAGGCGGCTCGGATTCCGGCCAGTATCCGGCGAGGTTTTTCTTCGCCGATATCCACCTCCAAGCGTAAAAGCCTGTCCGCGCCCTCCACCAGGGTGGCTTCTTTGATCAGACCGGCTCGGATGTCGAGGCGGTCGAAGTCGTCGATCGAGATTCGAGCTTCTTCTTTCTCTGAAACGGATTTCTTCTTGCTCTGTTTCTTCGTCTCGTTTTGCTTTTTTGCCTCGCCCAGGCTCTTTTCGATTCTGGCCCAGCTGTCGCGCAGCCCGACGGTGCGATTGAGCACCGGATGTCCGGGCTTCGAGTCCTCCTCGTCGGCGCAGAAGTATCCGATTCTCTCGAGTTGCCAGCGGCTGCCCGGCTCGCAGCGCTCGGCCAGCCAGGGCTCCAGCTTGCATCCATGCACGATCTCCAGCGAGCCGGGATTGAGGCTGTCCAGGAACGTCTTGCTCTCCGGCACGTCCAACGGGTCGGGCTCATCGAACAGACGATCGTAGAGACGCGCCTCGGCGTCCACCGCGCTTTCGGCGGCAACCCAGTGCAAGGTGCCCCTGACCTTGCGGCCGTCCGGCGAGCTGCCCCCGCGGCTCTCCGGGTCCCAGCGGCAGCGCAGCTCCACGACCTCGCCGCTGGCGTCGCGAATCGCCTCGTCGCAGGTGACCAGGCAGGCGTAGCGCAGCCGCACCTCCCGCCCCGGAGCCAGCCGATGCCACTTGCGCGGAGGATCCTGGCGAAAGTCGTCCCGCTCGACCCACAGCTCGCGACCGAACGGGACCTCGCGGGTCCCCAGCTCCGGTCGCTCCGGGTGCAGCGGGGCCTCGAAGCTCTCCTCGCTCCCCTCGGGGTAGTTGGTGATCACCAGCTTGAGCGGACGCAGCACGCCCATCACCCGCGGCGCTCGCTCGTTGAGATCCTGGCGCACGGTGTGCTCCAGCAGCGCCAGATCTACCGTGTTGTCGCGCTTGGCGACTCCGACCCGCTCGCAGAATCTCCTGATCGACTCGGGGGTGTAGCCGCGCCGCCGCAAGCCCGCGATCGTCGGCATGCGGGGGTCGCCCCATCCCGAGACGCGACCCTCGGCCACGAGGCGGGCCAGCTTGCGCTTGCTCATCACGGTGTAGCTCAGGTTGAGCCTGGCGAACTCGATCTGCTGCGGGTGGTGCACGCCGAGGGCCTCGAGGAACCAGTCGTAGAGAGGTCTGTGGTTTTCGAACTCCAGGGTGCAGATCGAGTGGGTGATTCCCTCGATCGAGTCCTCCAGGCCGTGGGCCCAGTCGTACATCGGGTAGATGCACCACTCGTCTCCGGTGCGGTGATGTGTCGCGTGCCGGATGCGGTACATGATCGGATCGCGCAGGTTCATGTTCGGCGAGCTCAGGTCGATCTTGGCGCGCAGCACGCGCGAGCCGTCCTCGAACTCGCCGGCTCGCATGCGCTCGAACAGGTCGAGGTTCTCTTCCACCGACCGGTCGCGAAAGGGCCCCGGCCTGCCGGGAGCGTGGTAGTCGCCGCGCAGGCGGGCTATCTCATCCTCGGGCGAGTCGTCGACGTAGGCCTTGCCGTCGCGCACCAGCTGGACGGCGTAGTCGTAGAGCTGCTCGAAGTAGTCCGAGGCGAAGAAGAGCCGGTCCTCCCAGTCGAAGCCCAGCCAGCGCACGTCCCTGACAATCGAGCGGACGAACTCGTCCTCCTCGGTGCTGGGATTGGTGTCGTCGAAGCGCAGGTTGCACTTGCCCCCGTATCGCTCGGCCAGCGCGAAGTTGAGGCAGATCGACTTGGCGTGGCCGATGTGCAGCATCCCGTTGGGCTCGGGAGGAAAACGGGTGTGCACGCGACCGGCGAAGCGGCCGCTGCGGTTGTGCTCCTCGATGATCTCCTCGATGAAGCTGCGCGGCCGTTCTCCGGGGACGGCGACCCTCTTTTCTTCCGATTTCGAATCGCTTTTGGTGGTCATTTGCCTGCCTTCGCGAGTGCAGCCGACAACGAGCCCTACCTTGTAGCCGCACAGGCCGGGATTGCCAAGACCGGTTTGCCTTGCGGCGGCGGTTTTGCTAAACCCCGACCAGCCGCGAGGAGGTCGAATTTTCGAGAGCCGGGACGCGTCGAACTCGACAGAAATGCTGCCACTTTTCCAAAACCGATTTCGAATCGCTCCGTTTCTGCCGGCCGTGCTGCTGCTGCTCGCCGCGGGCGGATCGGCCGACGATTCCCCCGGCGCCCTCACCGCGGATTTCGAGATGGAGCGCTCGATCGCGGCGCTGTCCGACACGATCCGTTCGTCCGGCAGGCTGAAGCTGGGCGGGCCGGGCCTGCTCTGCTGGGAGATGTTCGAGCCCTCGCGCTCGGTGCTGGTGGTCAACGGAGATCGGGCCTGGATCCACTATCCCGATCTCGACGTCACCAAGTCGTTCCAGCTCGAGAAGGATCCGGTGATGCGCGTCCTTTCCGATCACATGCTGGCGCTCACGGCCGGAGACTACGACCAGGTCGGCGAGCTGTACGACGTCGAGAAGCTGGAGGACGGCCCGATCAGGCTCGTCCCGCTCCAGGAGACCGTGAAAGGTGTTTTCGAGGAGATTCGCGTGCTGCGCGAGACGGCGGGAGTCGTCTCGTGGGTCGAGCTGCGCTCGCCGAGCGGAGATCGCACGCGGATAGAGTTCACCAACGTGCACGTCGGAGCGCAGGTCGACGCGTCTTTTTTCGAACGTCCGGAAAGCTGAGACAGGATCGGATGGGGGCGACGCCTTGAGCTCGAGGATCTACACGCGCGCCGGGGACGAGGGCGGGACATCCCTGTTCGACGGCACGCGAGTGCCCAAGCACGCCCCCAGGGTCGAGGCCTACGGCGCGATCGACGAGGCCAACTCCTGGGTCGGCCTCGCGCTGTCGTTCAGCGAGGACGCTCTGCTCGAAAGAGTGCTCGAGTTTTTTTCCCACCGCCTCTACAACTGCTCCTCCAACACGGCCACGCCCTCGGGCTCGGGCGAGAAGAGTGTGGGCGTCTCCGAGGAGGACGTCGCCGCGCTGGAGCGGGCGATCGACCGCTTCGACGAGCGTGCCGGGGAGATTGGCGGCTTCGTGCTGCCCGGAGGCTGTCGCGCGGCCGCGGTGCTGCACGTGGCGCGGACGGTCTGCCGCCGCGCCGAGCGCCGCCTCTGCGAGCTGGTCGAAACAGAGCGGGTGGACCCGATCGTGCTGAAGCTGTTGAACCGCGGCTCGGATCTGCTTTTCGCAGCGGCGCGCTACGCCAACGCGCTCGACGGAAGGGGAGATTTGGGCTGGAATCCCGGCGCCGAGCCTCCCGGCGGGTAACTAAAGAATTCGGTTCGAGTCAGAAAAAAGAAGCGTTTCATTTCAACTAACATGACAGTTGGGATCTCGGAAACGCGAGGAGCGAGCATGAGGCTGTCATCATCGAAGACTGCGAGGCTGCGGCTGGTACCGGCGATTCTGCTGGCGGCCGCGTTCACGGCGGCGGGTCCGGCCGGGGCGGATCCGCTGACCGTTGACGGCGAGACCGTCTACCTGCACGGGCGCCACCAGTACGATTCCGTCGAGGTCGTCAACGGCGGACGAATCGTCGTCGATGCTCATGCAGGCGGAGAGCCGACCTACGACGGAACCGGCAACCTGGAGCTGATCGCGCCGTACATCTACATCGACGCCGACTCGAGCATCGACGCGGACGGGGCCGGCTACCAGCCGATCCGCTGCGGGGACGGGCTCGGACCGACCACATCGGCCGGCGGAATCGGAGGCTGCGCGGTGCGCGACTCGGGCGGAGGCGGAGCCCACTTCGGTGTCGGCGGCCGCGGCACCAAGGACTTCGACCACCAGCTGTGCGGCGACCCGGATCCGGATCCGCCGTTTCCCTACATGTTCGAGGAGGACTGCGGCAACTCGCTCAACGGCGGCGGCACGGCCTGCGACGCCACCGGTGACTGCCGCGACTGCGACGGCGAGCCGAGCGTCGCCGGCCAGCCGTACTTCCACTCCATCTGGGAGGTGGAGCTCGGCGCCTCGGGCGGCGACAAGGGTTGCCGGGACGGCGACGGCTTCGGCTACGACATAGCGATGTCCGGAGCCGGCGGCGGGCGGATCGTGCTGGCCGGTCTGGACGGCTCGCAGAGCGGAGAGGTGGTGATCGAGGGCACCGTGCGCGCCATGGGATGGCGCGGCTGCGGCGACGGCAACGACTCGGCCGGCGGTGGCGCCGGCGGCTCGATTCTGATCGTGGGCGACCAGGTCCAGATCGCCGGCAGCGCGCGGGTCTGGGCCTCGGGCGGGGTCGGTGGAGACACGCAGAAGCTGGACGGAGACACCCATTTCGATCTGTACCGGGGCCAGCAGTGCCCGGAAGACGCCCAGGACGGTGGAACCTGCGACGACTGCGGCGGCGGCGGCGGCGGCGGAATCATCTCGGTGCTCTCCCGCGCCGGAGCCGATATCGCCGCCGGCGTCGATTTCGACGTTTCGGGATCGATCGGCGGCTCGTGCCCGATCTGCAACGGAGAGGCCGGCGGCGGAGCCGGCGAGCTGCAGATCAGCGGCGGCTACCTGGGCGAGGTCTGCGACGGCTGGGACAACGACCTGGACGGCGAGACCGACGAGGAGCTGGGGATGATCACCTGCTCGCTGGGCTCCTGCGAAGCGGACCCGATTCCGGCCTGCGAGGACGGCTCTCCCAACTACTGCATTCCCTACGATCACCCGCAGTGCCTCGAGCCGAACCCGGACACCAGGGCGCGCTTCTCGCTGATCGTGGACACCTCGGGCAGCATGCTGACCGACCTGGACGGGTTCTACACCTTCGGCGACGGCAGCCTCGAGCACCCCGGCCACCCGGACGCCTACGACTCTCGTCTCTACCTGGCCAAGAACGCACTGGCCGACGTGATCGCCGGCTACCCGGAGATCGACTGGTCGCTGGCGCGCTTCCACCAGGACCAGGGGGTCGACCGCAGCTGCCAGCTGGCCAAGTGGTTCGAGTGCGAGGACATCTGCTGCACCTACGACAACCCGCAGGGCAACCAGGGCGCGCAGATCTGCACCGTCGACGTGGGCGGAGCCTCGAACGTGGCGGTCGACGAGGAGTCGCCGGCCGGGGAGCAGTGCATCAACTACGCCGGAAGCTGCGGATCGCCCGGCGACGGGGCCGATATCCTGGTCGGCTTCGATTCGAGCCTCAACCAGTCGATGATGTGGATCGATCACGAAGAGGACGATTTCGTCGATGATACGACGATTGCCGACTACTGCGATTTCGACGGCGGCGGAGACTGCGAGCTGCGCGGGACCGGACCCACGCCGCTGGCCGACTCGCTGCTGACCCACTACTCCTACCTGGGAGCGGTCAAGCAGACAGACCCGTTCGTCACCCCCTATTTCAGCTACGACTGTCGGACCTACGCCGTGATCCTGCTGACCGACGGCACCGAGACCTGCGACGGCGATCCGGTCGCGGCCGCCGAGTCGCTGCTGGATGAGCTGAACATCGAGACCTACGTGATCGGCTTCTCCGTGCTCGCGGAGGAGGAGGCCGCGCTGGACGAGATTGCCAACGCCGGCTCGACGAGCGGAACGCGCCCGGCCTACCTGGTGGGCAACGAGGACGAGCTGGCCTCGGCGCTGGCCGAGATCGTCGGCGACGCGGTTATGTACGAGCTGTGCAACGGCGACGACGACGACTGCGACGGAGAGATAGACGAGGACTGGCCAGAGCTGGGAGACCCGTGCACGGACGACGAGCTGGGCGTCTGCCAGGGCAGCGGCTTCTACGTGTGCAGCGGCGACGAGACCGGCGTGGTCTGCCAGATCACGGATCCCGGCGAGTCGCCGGGCGAGGAGACCTGCAACGGGCTGGACGACGACTGCGACGGGCTGGTCGACGAGGGTCTGCAATGCGATCCCTGCGTGCCCACAGGCCAGGACATCTGCGACGGAGCGGACAACGACTGCGACGGCGAGACCGACGAGGATTTCGTCTCGGCCGAGTGCGGCTGGGCCGACGTGGGGCACTGCTCTCCGGGGGCCACCGAGTGCCAGGACGGCGTGGTGGTCTGCGAGGGCGGCCAGGGGCCGGTCGAAGAGACTTGCAACAACGAGGACGACGACTGCGACGGCGTCACCGACGGGATGGTCGATGCCTGCTACCCCGATGGCGAGGAGGGCTGCGAGGCCAGCGGCGATCCCCCGCTCTGGAGCTGCGAGGGGCAGTGCCAGCTCGGCTCGGCGCAGTGCGTCGCCGGCGAGTTCGGTGATTGCGTCGGCGCCGTGGTTCCCGCCGGGGAGACGTGCAACGGGCTGGACGACGACTGCGACGGCTTCACCGACGAGACGTTCCCGGAGCTGGGGCAGAGCTGCGGGCAGAGCGCTGTCGGCGTCTGCGAGCTGGGCGTCTACGCCTGCGATCTGGGCGGATTGACCTGCGAGGGGGCGGTCTACGGGGCGGCCAACGAGTTCGACCCGCCGGAGCTGTGCAACGGGCTGGACGACGACTGCGACGGCTTCACCGACGAGGACGCGGTCGAAGCGCCGTGCGGCAACGACCTGGGGATCTGCGAGGCGGGCACGATGACCTGCCACGAGGTCACGCCCGGGGTCTGGGAGTACGAGTGCCTGGGGGAGGTGGAGGGGACCGACGAGTCCTGCGACGGCCTCGACAACGACTGCGACGGCGAGACCGACGAGGACCTGTTCAGTGGAGTTACCTGCTCCGAGTCGCAGACCGACGACCCGGACGAGGGCGAGTGCGAGGAGGGCGTGCTGGTTTGCCTGGGCGGCGAGTGGGTCTGCAACGCGAGCGGCCCGAGCGAGGAGCTGTGCGACGGCAAGGACAACGACTGTGACGGGCTGACCGACGAGGACACCTTCATCGAGTGTCCGGGCGGGCTCTGCATCGAGGGCGAGTGCGCGCCGGAGTGCTCCGGGGACGAGATGTCCTGCCCCAACGGGATGGTCTGCGAGGACGTCAACGGCGAGGACGTCTGCATTCCCGACGTTTGCACCGAGTGGTCCGAAGACCACCTGCCCTGCACCGACAATCCCTACTGGTGCGACGACGGCTTCGTTCCGCCCTGCCACTGCGAGCCGCTGCCCGGGCTGTGCGTCGACGACTGCTACGGAGTGGAATGCCCCGAGGGCACGGTCTGCGTTCCGCAGGCGGGCGGCCAGTGCCTGACCGAGGCGGAGTACGGTTGCTACGTCGGCGGCTGCGGGGACGGGCAGATCTGCAGCGGCGGCGAATGCGTCGACGACCCCTGCGGTGGAGCCGACTGCGCCCAGGACGAGTACTGCAACTCCGACGGCGAGTGCGTCTCGCCGTGCGACGACATCGAATGCCCCAACGACTGGGGCTGCGTCGAGGGCGAGTGCGTGGACGATCCGTGCGCCGGCGTGCAGTGCCCGTCCGGTCAGTCGTGCGAGGACGGGGAGTGCGTGCAGGGCGACTGCTGGGGCGTGGCCTGCGAGTTCTACGAGACCTGCGTCGAGGGCGAGTGCGTCGAGGACCCCTGCTGGAACGTGGAGTGCCCCAACGGCTACTACTGCGAGGACGGCGCCTGCTACGCCGGAGACTACGAGCCGGGAGGCGGAGGCGACGAGGACACGGACAGCGGCGGCGGTGACACCGACGCGGACACGGAGACCGGAGGCGGCACCGGCCCGACGCAGGACGCGGGCGCGACTTCTCCCGGGATCACATCCGTGCTCGGCACCGGCAGCGGCGGCTGCCTGTGCAGCTCCGGGGCAGGTGCCGGAGCCGCCGGTCCGAACGGTGTCGGGTCGGCCTCGCTGCTGGGTCTGCTGCTCGTCGGGACGTGGCTCGTGAGGCGCGCGTCCCGCTCTTTTCTACCGGTCGCGCTGCTGGCCGGCACGCTGCTGGCGCTGGCGGGTTGCCGCGTCGAGCCGTACGATTTCCAGACCGCCGCCGGCGGCGACACCGGAGCGGACGGGGACGCGGACGCCGACGGAGACGCGGACGCGGATTCCGACGCGGATACCGACACCGGGACCGCCTCGGACACCTCCGAGTGCGATTTCGACGCCGGCGACAACGACTGCGACGGGATCGACGACGATTGCGACGGAGAGACCGACGAGGACGTCGACACCAGCAACAACCCCTACCATTGCGGGGGATGCAACAACGAGTGCGACTACGATCACGCCGAAGGGATCTGCGACGGCGGCGTCTGCCAGATGGGCGAGTGCAACACCTTCGCGCAGGATCTCGATTCCGATACGACGAACGGGTGCGAGTACGTCTGTCAGCCGATCGCGGAGTACGATCTGTGCAACGGCATCGATTTTCAGGACACGGACAACCCCTACGAGCCGGTCGACGACGACTGCGACGGCCAGTTCGACGAGGACGTGGCGTTCGATACGGATCCGTACAACTGCGGCTGGTGCGGACACCACTGCGACTTCGATCACGCCGAGAGCTCGTGCCAGGGCGGAGCCTGCGTGATGGGTGAATGCCAGCAGGACTACTGGGACATCGACGAAGATCCGCAGGACGGATGCGAGTACCACTGCGCTCCCGACACGGATCCCACCGAGATCTGCGACGGAGTCGACAACGACTGCGACGGCTCGACCGATGAGAGTCACGGCGATCCCGACGAGCTGGGAGCGCCTTGCTACACGGGCGTCGGCGGCTGCGGCGGCGATCCGTTGATCTGCGAGGGGATCTGCCAGTCGGGCGTGGTCTCCTGCGTCGGGGGCCAGCTCGTCTGCGAGGGACAGGTTCTGCCGGAGGCGGCCGAGACGTGCAACGGGCTGGACGACGACTGCGACGGCGAGACCGACGAGGGGCTGCTGGGCACGCTCGCGCACTGCACGGGTTGCTACGAGCCGTGCGAGCTCGATCACGCCTCGGCCGAATGCGTCGGGCAGGAGTGCCAGGTGCAGGCCTGCGATTTCGGCTGGGTCGATCTCGATCCCGAGGTGCCCGGTTGCGAGTACGAGTGCACGCCGAACGGATCGGAGATCTGCGACGGTCTGGACAACGATTGCGACGGGCTGACCGACCTCGACGACGACGACCTGTTCGTGCCGGACAACTTCTGTCGCCAGCAGGGGCCCTGCGCCGGAACCGAGCCGCAGTGCATGGAGAAGTGCGGAGAGGTGGGCTGGTTCTGCGACTACGATACCCAGCTGGTGGAGGTCACGAACGAGTGCGAGCCCAACGCAGTCGCGCTGGAGGAGGCGTTTTGCGACGGCGTGGACGGCGACTGCGACGGTCTCACCGACGAGAGCTTTCCGCTCGAGGGGCAGCCCTGCACCGTGGTCGTCGATCCAGAGCATCCTTACGGCGCCTGTCTCTCTCGGGGACACTACGTCTGCGACGCGAGCGAGCAGGACGTGACCTGCGAGATCACGGAGCCGGGCCAGCAGGATCCCCTCGACGAGCAATGCAACGGAGTCGACGACGATTGCGACGGGGAGGTGGACGAGGGAGAGGTGGACGCGATGGTGCACGTCGACCACTCCGGCATGGATTTCTACATCTACGCCTACGAGGCCTCGCGAACCGACGCCACGGCGGCCGACGCCGGCAACGCGACCGCGCGCGCCTGCTCCAAGCCGGGCGTGGTGCCGTGGTACAGCGTGCCGTTCGATCTGGCGGCCCAGGCCTGCGCCGCGGCGGGCAAGCGCCTCTGCAGCGCCGAGGAGTGGGCCGCCGCCTGCGCGGGCTCGGGCGGATCGCTGTTTCCTTACGGCGACGCGTACCAGCCAGAGACCTGCAACGGGCTGGACTACGCCGGAGAGACGGACGAGGTGCGACCGACCGGAAACCTGACCGGATGCCAGTCGGCGGACGGGGCGTTCGATCTGTCGGGCAACCTGCGCGAGTGGACGAGCGAGGAGCCCCAGACCGATATCTACGTGGTCCGCGGCGGATCGTACAACACTCCCCGGGTGGGTCTCAGCTGCGATTTTTCGATGTCGCGGGCCTCGGGAGACGCGGTTCTGCCCGCGATCGGATTTCGTTGTTGCGCGGATCCCTGATCCACGCAGGACAGTTTTTTTGCAGAGCTTTGCGTGCTGTGTATAAACGAATTCAGGGAGATGCCTTCCATGATCGATATCGTGCAAACCCGCGAGATGAGGATCGGCCCCGATCGGGTCCCGGTGATGGTGGAAAAGGGCCTGGCCCAGGAGCTGGCGGCCTGCCTGTGCGACAGCGGCGCCGATCGCTACGACGAGATGCTCGACCGCGTGATCCGCGCCGGTCTGGAGGCCGTTCGCGAGGGTTGAGAGGAACGACCGACGCGAGGCGAGCGACGCGCCTCGCCGCGTCCGCGGCTCTCGGGCAGCTCAGCTTTCACGGCGGATGGTCAGCGCGGTGGTCACTCCTCCTCCGCCGCAGAGAGCGGCCAGCCCGAACTCGCCCCCTCTGGCCCGCAGCGCGTGGGCCAACGTGACCACGATTCGCAGCCCGGAGACCCCGGTGGGATGCCCGAGCGCGATCGCTCCTCCGTGCACGTTGACCCGCTCTGGATCCCAGCCCAGGTCCTGCTCGCCGGCCAGCAGCTGAGCCGCGAACGCCTCGTTGACCTCGATCAGATCGATTTCATCGAGCCGCATCCCGGCGCGCTCCAGCACCAGCGGAATCGAGCGCGAGGGTCCCAGCCCCATCTCGGCGCCGTCGACCGCGGTCTGGGCGAAAGCCGTCACCGAAAAGAGCGGATCGATCCCGAGGCGGTCCGCATGCGCGCGGGTGGTCAGCAGCATCGCCGCGGCGCCGTCGGCCAGCGAGCTGCTGTTGCCGGCCGTGACCGTGCCGTCTTCGGAGAAGGCCGGACGCAGAGCGGCCAGCTTCTCGGCGCTCGTGTCGGGGTGGAACGCCTCGTCGGCGAGCAGCTCGACGGCGGGGCGGTTTTCGCGGGCGGGAAGAGAGACCGCGGCCAGCTCGTCGCCGAAGAGTCCCTCGCGGTCGGCGGCGGCCGCGCGCGACTCGCTGATCAGCGCCCAGCGGTCCTGCTCCTCTCGGGAGATGCCGCGCCGCGCGGCCAGGCGGTCGGCGGTCTCGCCCATCCCAAGGGAGGAGATCGGATCGCGGGAGTCGTTCCAGCCGTCCTCGATCACGAGGTCGCCGAGACGTTTTTTCGAGAAGCGCAGGTCGCGCACCAGGTGCGGAATCCGCGACATGGAGTCCATCGCGCAGGCCAGCCAGATCGTCCCCTCGCCGCAGCGTGCGCTCATTTGCGCCAGCTGGATCGTCTTCATTCCGGAGGGGCAGGCCATGTTGAGGGTCTGGGCCGGCACCTCGGGCGGCACTCCGGCCAGCAACGCCGCGGTGCGGGCCGGGTTGAGACCGTTGCCGGCCTGGCGGCAGGAGGCGCCGATCACCTCGTCCACGGCTCCGGCCTCGACGCCGGAGCGCTCCAGCGCCGCGCGAATCGCAACGGCGCCCAGCTCCCAGGAGGGAAGATCTCGCAGGGAGCCGCCGAATCCGCCCAGCGGCGTACGCACCGCGCCGAGCGCCACCAGCTCGTTCGGCCGCGCGGAGATCGAATCGCCGGCTGGGGCTGGGTGCCGCATGCGGATCAGTCGATCAGGCCCAGGGATCGGATCTGTCCCAGCAGCTCGGCTCGATTGACCGGCTTGACCAGGTAGGCGTCGCACTGCGATCGAAATGCCCGCACGATGTTCCTCTTGTCGTCCCGCACGGTGATCATGATCGCGCGGCTCCGCTCCTCGGAGGAGAGGCCGGCCTCGCTCTCGATTCTGCGGATCTCGCCGAGCAGCTCCTGGCCGTTCATCTCCGGCATCATGATGTCGATCAGGATCAGCCTGTAGGGGTCCCCCTCGTTCCGCGCGGCCTCGAAGCTCTCCAGCGCGATCCGCCCGTTCTCGGCCGCGTCGACGCGGGCGAGACCTTCGAGCATCCCCCGCAGCAGGTGCCGCGTGCTGGGATCGTCCTCGGCGATCAGAGTTTTCATCGCCAGAATCTATATTGGGATCCGCCCGCGGATGCAACAGCGGATTCTCGATTATGCCATCATATCCAAAGCTTCCGATTATCTCCACGAGGGCTCGTCAGCGAAAAGGTGGCTTCCCGGGGGCGCATGTCTTGGAGGGCCCCAGCCATTGACAAGCAAGTGGAATCCTCTTAACCGTGATCGATGAAATTGCGGCGAAGCAGCATCACGATGATCCGATCGAACCGGACAGCGCTGATTTCAGCGGCTCTGCGGCACACGCGCGATGCCGAGCATCTACTCGAGGATGGACCGTACCGATCCGTGGATCAAGCCTGGCACTTGGCCGGGTTCGGACCCGAATGCGCTCGGAAAGCCTGCCTCGGTGAGCGCTGGGCAGACAGATCGGTTGGTCATTCGTTCGGCGACGACGTGCTGGAGATAGCTCTGGCACTCGATGCGTGGGCGTTGCGACATCGCGCGCGAGAGTGGCGGGTACGGTGGCCGGTCCTCGGTGAATGGCGACCTGCCCATCGCTACGAGCGCACCGGTTCACGCTGCGCCGAGCAAACCGAAAGCTTGGTCGATGCCGCTCGGGAAACAGTCGATGCTGTTGTCGCCGACCTGTGGACTCGGGGCCAGCTCTCGCGTGAGGTGTTCGAATGCCAGTGACCTACGACGAGGCCATTTTCCGGTTTCTGCAAATTTGCGAGCAGCACGAAGGTTTCGATCGGGTCGAGCGAGCTTGCTTGGTACGCGATCTGGAAGGCCGCCTTCGCTTGGTTGTGCGGTTGGAGCCAGGCGAGGAACAGTTGGACCCGAGTGCGCTCACCACGACTCTCAAGGAGGATCTCGGCAAGTGGTTTGCTGGGCCGGTGCTCTCGACGCGCGCCGAGGATGCGGAGGTGGCGCGACTGGCGAATACGCTTTTCGACAAGGCTGGCGAGTGGCCGGATGGCTGGCCACAGGAATGGAGCCATCCGGTCACGGGTCGGCGGTACGAGGTATCCACAGAACGCTGGTGTGCGCTTGCCCGCACCCTGTCGAAACATGCGTGGCTCGACGGCCAGCGGGTCTCGCCGCCATGGCCCCTGGTGCGGGGCGCTCCGGCCGTGGTGTCTTTCTATTCTTTCAAGGGAGGCGTCGGCCGCTCCACTTTGCTTGCTTTGAGCGCCTGGCACCTCGCTCGGCAGGGCGCCCGGGTAGTCGTCCTGGATCTCGATCTCGAGGCGCCGGGTCAGGCTGCACTGCTGGGGGCGAGGCCGGCGGTTGGCGTGCTCGATTATATCCTATCCTACTGTGCCACGGACGATGGATCCGTCGACGATTTGTTCGCTGAGGCCACATCACTGCCGAACGACGTAGAAGGACGGATCGACGTATGTGGCGCCGGCGATTTGTCATGGTCATTCGTGGAGAAGCTCGCCCGCCTCGACTACTCTTCCGGCGGCTTGGGCGGAGATGCCGAGAGTCCGGTCGCCGACGCGCTGAGGGCTCTTCTACTGGGGATTAAGAGAAGAGTGGAACCGGAATACATATTTATCGATGCCCGCTCGGGCCTGCACGACCTCGGGGGCCTTTCGATCCACGGGCTCAGTCACGTGGACGTGTTCGTGGCACGCGCCACGCAGCAGAACCGGCAAGGCCTGGAGCTGGCGCTCGAAGCGTTTTCCCGCCGAATCAGTCCGGAGGAGCGGCGGCCCTTTGTCATCCACAACTTCGCCCCCATGCCCACGGATGGCGAGGTCAGCCTCGTCGAGCAGCTCCGGTTCCGGGAGTGGCTCTACGAGGTCTTCGAGAGCACTATCTACCGCGAGGAGGAGGATGTTCCTCAGATGGAGGACGACACTGCGTCTCACTTCCCCGGGGTCGTTCCGGCCTATTCCGAGATGGAGTCAGTCGACGAGCTGGGAAGCATCGAGGAGGCGGTGGCCAAGGCGGAGCCCTTTAGGAAGATAACGCAACGAATCAAGGAACTCTGCGAGCGCGAATCGGCCGGTGACGACGATGAAGAGGGGGACGCTGAAGCGGTCGGGAGCGAGGATGGGGAACAGAATGGGTGAGTCGAGGAGCAAGAGCCTTACGGCAGAAGAGCGCCAACAATTGCTCGACGAGCTCGCGGGGTGGGCCAGCGACGCCGATGTCGCTCACAGCGATCCTCTGCGGCTTTTCCTGCCGCTGCCACAGCACTCACACGCGCTGCGCGATCACGTCATGGTCGTCCGAGGCGAGCGAGGCTCCGGCAAGACTGCGCTTTTCCAATTCATTGCGGATCTCGAAAGTAAAGGGCTCGCCAGGGAGAAAGTCTTCGATGGCCGCGGAGAAAAAGCCGAAACGTGGATCGAGGGATTTTCGGAGACCGGGACCGAGCATCCCGGCGTGCTCGTGCTCGACGCATTCGGTCGCAACGCTTCGGACGAGCAGCTACGTGTGTTTTGGATGGCGCACCTCGTAGGACGGTTGAGCCGTAGTTTGGACATGGAGGTGTCTGAGCGAGTCAACACTTTTTTGAAGGCGTGGGCCAATCATATCAACGATCCGAGTCATTGGACCGAAGTCGCTCAGAACGAGCTATCCGCCCTGACGGCCTTCGCCGACGCCGTGGAGCGCAGGCTTGCTGACCGGAATCATGCAATGGTGCTGGCATACGACTACCTGGACAAGATCGGCTCGCAGGACCCATCCGGCGCGTCGGCGACTCGGGTTCGAGAACGGTTTGCGTCCACCTTGCTCGCTCTCTGGTTATCGCTGTCGAACCGCTACCGCCGGCTTCGCGCCAAGATCTTCGTCCGCGAGGATCTCTTCTCGGCGAGCCTGCAGGCGTCGGCCGATGCCAGCAAGCTACTGTCACGCTCTGTGAGCTTGCAGTGGGACACGCAGGCGCTGTATCGCATGCTCATTCGGCGCTTCGCCAACGGTAGCGACGAGTTGCGCGAATGGTTGACGAAAGGCCGTAACAAAATTGACGTCGAGAAAGACAGACAGCTCGGTTGGATGCCGCCCAGCACTCTCCCCGAAGAGGGCAGAGTATCCCAGAAAGCATTTGTCGAACACTTGGCCGGCAAGCAGATGGGCAAAGGCTTCAAGAAGGGCTACATCTATCGCTGGATACCAAACCATCTTCAGGATGCCCACGGGGCAATTGTGCCTCGTTCCTTTGTCAATCTGGTACGACACGCCGCGGAGTACGCCGTGAGGAACGGGCCGCGGGCGGGTCATACGAGGCTGTTGCATCCACAAGAACTCCAGGAGGGGCTTGAGAAGACATCCCTATCGCGAGTCGCGGAGCTTGCCGAGGAACACCCCGTCATCGGACGCTTCGAAAACCTGCGGGGCTTGACCGTGATGGCCGATCGAAAGGAAATCGAAAAGCTGCTCGCCAAACCGCCCAAGAAAAACGTGGACGATGGATACGGGCGTGACGGGGAGCGCGCCCTCAGTGATCTGGTTGGCCTGGGTGTGCTCAAGATCAGGGAAGACGGCCGGATCGACGTCCCCGACCTCTACCGCTACGGATACGGCATCCGCCGCAAGGGCGGCGTGGCTCGTCCTCGGTAGAACCATTCGGTCGAGCGAAGGCAGTTCGCCACCTTGGCAATCCATGAGAGGCAGTTGGTTCGTCTCGGATGATTAGCTTCCCGATTTGGCTCTCGGGCGGGTTTCGTGCTACTTCGATTCTTCATGGATGAAGCGACGTCCGCCGCGAACGCGCAGGTCCCGCCGCTGGCGGTCATAGTCCCTGCGTACAACGAGGAGAACGCCATCTCGCAGACCGTGGAGCAGATCTGCTCGGTGATGGACGGAACCGGCAGCGACTGGGAGCTGATAGTGGTCGACGATTGCTCCTCGGACGGGACCACCCGTGCGCTGGAGGCGATCGAGCATCCCAGGCTGCGCGTGCTGCGCCACAGTCGCAACAAGGGCTACGGCGCGTCGCTCAAGACCGGCGTGCTGGCCGCCGAGCGCCAGCTGGTGGCGATCACCGACGCCGACGGCACCTACCCCAACCGGCGCATCCCCGAGCTGGCTTCCCAGCTGGGAGAGGGGGCGATGATCGTCGGAGCCCGGACCGGCAAGAGTGCCCGCATTCCGCTGGTGCGCAGGCCGGCCAAGTGGGCGATCGGCGAGCTGGCCAACTACCTGGCGCAGTACCGCATCCCGGATCTCAACTCGGGGCTGCGGGTGATGCGCCGCGACGTGCTGCTCGCCTACCTGGGCATCCTGCCCGACGGGTTCTCGTTCACCTCGACCATCACGCTGGCCCTGCTGACCCGGGGTCACGAGGTGGAGTACGTTCCGATCGAGTACGCCCGGCGCGTGGGGCGCTCCAAGATCCGGCCGATCCGCGACACGCTCAACTTCGTTCAGCTGATCATCCGCACGGTGCTGCTTTTCGAGCCGCTGCGCGTTTTTCTTCCCATCTCGGTGTTGCTGATGCTCGGGGGCGTCGGTGTGCTGGTCTACTCCGCCTTCTGGATGGAGAGGATCCTGGACACCACCGTGGCGTTGCTGGTCGTGGGCGGATTGCAGATCCTGGGGGTGGGGATGATCGCGGACATGATCGACCGGCGCATCGATCGCACCACCGGCGGCGGGCGCGGCTCGCGGCTGGGCGGAAAAGGCGATGACCCTCGATCGGAGTAGAGGAGGGCGGGTGAGCCGGGATCGCTCGCGGGTCGTTCTCAGCCTCGACGCGGACTGGGCCCCCGACCACGTGCTGGAGGACACGCTCGAGCTGCTGGCGGACGCGAAGGTCCCGTTCACTCTGTTCTGCACGCACGAGACATCTCTGCTCGACAGCTTCCGGGAGCTGGACGGCTCGGAGCTGTCGATTCATCCCAACCTTTACGATGTCGCGCCCTGCCCGAGCGAGGCGGAGGGCGGGCCGCTCCACGCCGCGAGGCGCGCCTGGGCGCTCGCCGAGTACCGCCGGAAGATCGCGGAGCTGAAGAGAATCGTGCCCGAGGCGCGGGGGATGCGCTGCCACGACTTGCTGTGCTCGTCGAGCATCGCCGCGCTCTTCGCAAGCGAGGGTTTCGAGTACATCTCCTCGCGCGTGGCCTGGCTCGAGCCGGGGCTCCGGGCCTTTCGGCATCACTCCGGGTTGGTCGAGCTGCCGATCTGGTTCGAGGACGACATCTGGTTCACGCGGGACGACGGCGGGCCGTGTCCGGGCGATCTCGCTTTCGCCTTGGAGGACGACGGGCTGAAGGTGCTCTCCTTCCACCCGATCCACCTCTACTTGAACACCCGTTCGTCCGCCCACTACCGCGAGGCAGCGGCGTATCTCGACGACGAAGAGGGGCTGCGCGAGAGGTTTAACGACAGCGAGCGCGGCGTGCGCGATCTTTTTTGGGAGGTCATCGACTCCGCCGAGCGCGGCCCGGGAATCGAGCAGAACCTGCTGTCGCTCGGCGAGAGCTTCGCGGCGCAAGAGCCCGCCGAGCGCGGGAGACGAACGGTCGCCGGCGGCCCCGGCCGGGAAGACCTCCTTTGCGTGCTGCTGACCGGGTGCGGCGGTCCGCTGGGGGTCAATCTGACCCGATCGCTGCGCGCCTCCTCGCTGCGTCCGAGGTTGGTGGGAAGCGAGGCCAATCCCTGGCACCGGCACCTCTCCTCGACAGAGAAGACCTTTATCGTCCCCCACGCCTCAGAAGCGACGGAGGCCTACCTCGCGGAGCTGGGGCGCATCATCGAACGGGAAGGCGTGGATTTCGTCTTCCCCTCCAACCCGATCGAGGTGCGCACCCTGGCGGCCAACACCGAATCCCTGGCGCCGGCTCGGGTCTTTCTGCCCCAAAGCGAGGTGATCGCCGCGGGGCAGGACAAGTGGGCCACCTATCTCAGCTGGCGCGAGGCCGGTCTGCCGGTTCCGGAGACGCTGCTGATCGAGCGGCCCGAGGACGCGGACGAGGCCTTCCGGCGGCTCGGCTCGGAAAAAGTCTGGGTGCGCGGGGCCGGGGTGCCGGGTGCCGGGATCGGCGTGGCTTCGCTCCCGGTTCGCGATCCCGATTCCCTGCGCGCCTGGGTCGATCACTGGGAGGGCTGGGGGCGGATGATCGCCTCGGAGTACCTGCCGGGACGCAACCTGACCTGGCTCTCGGTCTGGAAGCAGGGCGAGCTGCTGGCCACGCAGAGCAGGGAGCGCCTGGAGTACGTTATTCCCCACGTCAGCCCCAGCGGGATCACCGGGGCCCCGGCCGTGAGCCGCACGATCCGCTGCGAGCCGCTCAACGAGATCGGCCGGCGGGCGCTGCGCGCCCTGGCTCCGGAGCCGCACGGCGTGTTCTTCGTCGACTTCAAGGAGCGCGAAAGCGGCGATCCCCGCATGACCGAGGTCAACGCCGGCCGCTTCGGCACCACGATCCACTTCTACACCGAGGCCGGTTTCAACTTCCCCGAATTGGCGCTCAGGGCGGGGCTCGATCTGCCCCTGCCCGACGATCTGCCGCGCCTGGACGTCCTTCCCGAGGGCTACGTCTGGATTCGCACGTTGGACTGCGGCCCGGCACTGGTCGATCCCGACGGCGGAGTCGAGAAGCTGTTTCAGCCCGGCCCGGGCAGACGGAGCGAAGCTTGAGCAAGTCGCTCACATTCGTGATTCCCGCCTGCAACGAGCAGGACGGGATCGAGAAGGCGGTGGAAAGATGCATCGACTTTTTCGATCGCCGCGGCCTCGACGGACGGCTGGTGGTGGTGGACGACGGCAGCGACGACGAAACGCCGCTGGCGCTCGAACGGTCGAGGCAACGTCATCCCGATCGGGTCGCCGTCGTGACACACGAGCGCAACCTGGGGATGGGCGCCGCGCTAAAGAGCGGATACCTGGCGGCCGAGACCGACTACCTGTCTCATCTGCCGGCCGACATGCAGGTCGGACCGGAGGACGCGGCCGCGCTCCTCGACCATGCCTCGCCCGAGACGCTGGCGATGCACGTCTACGGGCGGCGGGGGGACGGAGCGCTGCGCGGTCTGCTCTCCTCGGGGATCAGGCTGCTGCTTTTCTTGAAGACCCGGGTCTGGTTTCGCTACGCCGGCACCTACGTCTTTCATCGCGACATGATCTCGGCAGAGGAGATCCGCGCGTTGAAATCGAGCACCTTCGTGCTCAACTTCGAGCTCCTTTCCATCCTGTTCGAGCGGGCGCGGGAGGTGCTGACCTTTCCGATGGTGCCGGCGCCGCGGGCCGCCGGAGCGTCCAAGATGCTCAGGCCCGCCAAGCTGCTCGAGGTGCTGCTGGAGACGTTGCGCTTGTAGCGCGGCGCTGGCCGGCGTCACTTCCGGTCGGGTCCGGGCGGCGGGGGATCTGCCAGAAAAAAGGCGAATCCGAGCAGGCCGTTTAGCAGGTAGAAGACGGCGAGCACCAGCGCGGAGAAGGCCAGCGCTTCGGGCTCGGTCAGGCCGAGTGAGGCGAACGCCAGCACGAAGATCGTGTCGCGGGTGCCGACGCCGGCGACGGTGATCGGAACCAGCGAGACCAGGTTGGCCAGCCCCACGGCCAACGCCGTGTCCACCGGAGAGATGTCGATTCCGACCGAGAGCGCCAGCAGGTGGGCGGCGAGAAAGAAAACGGCGTATGCGGCGGCGGTCATCAGCGCGCCGGCGAGGAGCCAGGGGGAGAGCAGGGTTTCGATTCCGTCGTAGAACTCCTCGGTCGAATCGGCCAGGCCGCGGCCGAGCCGCGTCCTGGCCAGCAGCGATCTCGCCCGGCGCGCGAGCCAGCGTCCGGCGCGCGGATGGAGAGCGACCGCGGGCAGCAGGGCCAGCGCGAAAGCAGTCGCGGCGACCGCGAGCGAGAGGTCTCCCGAGACGCCGAAGCGGTACGCGGCCGCGATTCCCACGACGACCAGGAAGTACAGGTCCAGCACGCGGTCGACGACCACCGAGGAGAGGCCCGCTCCGATCCCCACGCCCAGGTCGCGCCGCAGGTAGAGCACGCGCGCGAGCTCGCCCAGCCGTCCGGGAGTGGCGATCCCGGCGTAGATTCCGACAGCGTAGACCTTGACCGACCGCCACGCCCCGTAGGCGTGCCCCTGGCGGCGCAGCATCGAGCGCCAGCGCAGCGCCTTGATCGCGATCGCGACCAGACTGACCGCGAAACCGGCCAGGAGGAGACTTGGACGGCAGGAGGCGAGCGTCTCGCCCAGCGCACCGACGTCGGCGCGCCACAGGATGTAGGCCAGCAGCGCGAAACCGAGCAGCTTGACGTAGCGTCGCACCGCAGCAGCGTAAGGTGCCGGGTCCCGGTCTGCAACAGGGGCGGCCGGAGGCGGCGATACGTGTTGCGCGCCCCCAAAGCAGGACCTAGACTCGCGCTGCAGAGAAGCAAAAAAGCAATTTTCGCATGCGAGTCTTGTTGATCAATCCGCCGAGCCGTTTCGAGGTGATCGGCAACAACCCGGGGGCGCTGGAGGACAGCCGCGGCCACAACCCGCCGCTGGGGCTGTTGCAGGTCGCGGGCTACCTGCGCCGTCACTCCCGGCACGAGATCGAGGTGCTGGACGCCCAGGCCGAGGAGCTGAGCTACGCCCGGCTGGCGAGTCGCGTCTCGCGGGCCGTCCCAGACGTGGTCGGCGTGACCGCGATGACCCAGACCCTGATCGACGTGATCAGGGTCGTGGAGCTAATCCGGGCCCGGGCTCCGGGCGCCCGGGTGGTGCTGGGCGGACCGCACGTGCACCTCTTTCCGCGGGAGACGCTGGATCTGCCCGGCGTGGACTATCTGGTGCTGGGCGAGGGCGAGGTCGCCTTTACCGAGCTGCTCGAGCGGATCGACGACACAGACGCGCTGAGGAAGGTGGCCGGGATCGCCTTTCGAGACGAGCGCGGAGAGGCGGTGGTCACCTCGAGACCGGCGTTCATCGACGATCTGGACGGGCTGCCGTTTCCGGCGCGCGACCTGGTCGACGTGAATCTGTACGACTCGGTGCTGGCGGCGAGCCACCCGGTCACGACTGTCTTCACCAGCCGCGGCTGCCCGTACAAGTGCTCTTTTTGCGATCGCCCCCACCTGGGCAAGAAGTTTCGCGCGCGCTCCGCCGGAAACGTCGTCGACGAGCTCGAGCAGTGCGTGGAGATGGGCATCCGCGAGTTCTTGGTCTACGACGACACCTTCACCGTCAGAAGAGAGCGGGTGCTCGGGATCTGCCGCGAGATCCTCCGCCGCGGCCTGGATATCGGCTTCGATGTCCGGGCCCGCGTCGACACGGTCGACCGAGAGATGATCGAGTGGCTGGCGCGCGCCGGTTGCCGCGGAATCCACTACGGAGTGGAGGCGGGCACCGAGAAGATCCTGACCGTGCTGCGCAAGGGGATCGACCTGCAGCTCGTCGAGCGGGCCTTCGCCGAAACCAGGCGCGTCGGAATTCCGGTGCTGGCCTACTTCATGATCGGCTCGCCGAGCGAGACGCGCGCGGACATCGAGGAGAGCTTCCGCGTCGCCCGCCGGCTGGATCCCGACTACCTGCACCTGACGATTCTGACTCCCTTCCCCGGAACGCAGATCTACGAGCAGGGCCTGCGAGACGGCGTGTTCGAAAGAGACGTGTGGCGCGAGTTCGCCGCGCGTCCTCACCTGGGCTTCGCCCCGCCGCACTGGCCGGAAATCTTCTCGGCCGAGGAGCTCGAGGAGCTGCTGGTGGAAGGGTACCGCGGCTTCTACCGCAGGCCCGGCTACCTGCTGCGCCGCGCCCTGGCGGTCCGCTCCGCGGGCGAGCTGCTGCGCAAGACGCGCGCCGGGCTGCGGATCCTGGGCATGCGCGATCGCGTCGGATCGCGGGGCGAGACCTACTGATCCTTCTTGGGTTTTTCTTTTTTGTCGATGTAGCCCAGCGCCTCGAGCTTGCGCCGCACCTCTTCGCTCATCTCGCGCTCGACTCCCTCCTCGCCGCCCCGCGGCGACTGCTCGCGGATCAGCTCGTCCATCGCGCGCTGCATGCGTTCGGTCCGTTCGGGTAGGTCATCCGCCAGATTGCGCTTTTCTCCGGGGTCGGCCTCGATGTCGTACAGCTCGCGCACGCCGTCGCGAGGAATCACGGTATAGCTCCACCTCGGCGTCCGCAGCCCGCGCAGGATCCCGCCGCGGTAGGGCCTTTCCAGGCGGTGTGTTTCGCTGTAGGAACGCTGCGGCGGAGTCGAGGAGGCGCCGGCCTTCAGCAACTGCACAAGGCTCCTGCCCTGCAGGGCGGGAGGTCTTTCCATGTTCAGCATCTCCAGCACGGTGGGAACGATGTCGATCGTGCGGACCATCGGCCCGACGCGCCGTCCGCCGTCCTCCAGGCCGCCGGGCGGCACGATGATCAGCGGCACGCGGACCAGCGGGTTGAATAGCGTCTTGCCGTGGGTCTTCTCGTGCTGGCCGAGCCCCTCGCCGTGGTCGGCGACGAAGACCACCAGCGTCCGTTCCAGCTCTCCAGCGACATTCAGCTCGTCGAGGAGTCTGCCGAGCTCGAAGTCATCGTAGGCTATCTCGCCGTCGTAGAGGCGGTTGCGATACCTTTCCGACCAGGGCTCGGGGGGTGAGTAGGGGTGGTGCGGATCGAAGTAGTGGACCCAGATAAAAAACGGACGCAGATGCGGTTTGCGCAACCAGTCGAATGCCGCGCGGTTGGTCAGCCCGGCGTGGCGCTCGAAGTTGTCGAACTCGTGGCCTTGCCAGCGGTGGACTCCAGAGGAGAAGATCGAGTCGCCCTCGGAAAAGTCGTCGTTATAGACGGAGAAGCCCTGGTCCAGGCCGAACCTCGAGTCCAGGACGAAGCTGCTGACGAAGGCGAAGGTCTCGTACCCGGCCGCGGAGAGGATCTCGGCGAGCGTGGCATGCTTCTTGGCCAGCTCGTAGGTGCCGTTCTCTCTCACGCCGTGGGCGAACGGAAGCAGGCCGGTGAGAATCGTCGCGTGCGAGGGGGCGGTCACCGGCGCGGCGGAGAAGGCCTGCTCGAAGAGCCACCCTCTCGAGGCCAGCGCGTCGATGTTGGGAGTCTCGATTCGTTTGTATCCGTAGCAGCCGAGATGATCGGCGCGCAGGGTGTCCACGCTTACGAGCAGCACGTTGGTCCCGCCGTGCTCGGCACGGGAAGCGCGACCCGTACCGTTTGGGCGCGAGTCGCAGTCGGAGCAGGAGGCGCAGAAAAGCGCCGCTGCCAGCAACAGCACCGGCTTTGATGACGACATTTTTTCGAGCGCGAGCGAGATCATGCGAGTCAGGGTACCACCGCACTCATGGTCTTGTCGCGCTCACCAGCTGGTTCACGAAGGTGTGCCCGGCGAACGGCAGCGGGCGCACCAGCCGGTCGATCAGCAGCGAGAGGCGCGGCGGCACCAGGTCTCCCAGATAGGCGAGCGCGCCGGTCGGGAGCCACATGAACCGCTCGAATCGCGACTCGACCAGACCGGCCCGCTCCACGGCTTCGAGCATCATTTGCTCGTTCATCTCCCGGGCGTGGTGCTCGTCGGCCACCAGGCCCAGCTTTCCGGCGATTCGATCCCAGAGCGGATCGGGGCAGGTGGCGACGAAGACGCCGCCGGGTCTCAGCATTCGAGCCGCCTCGCGGACGCAGGCCTCCGGCTCTTCGAGATGCTCGAGCACGGCGAGCGCCAGACAGAGGTCGTAGCCCGAAGGCTCCAGCTCTGCGGGCAGGGTACACGCGTCGCCTGGGATCAGCCGCGTGTCGTCCGGCAGCTCGGGTGCGGCGTCGATCAGCGAAGGGGAGATTTCGACGCCGTGAAAAGCTCCCCGCCCGCCGAGCAGCTCGCGGACGTGCAGCAGCGTGCGGCCCTCGGCCGCCCCCAGCTCCAGCACGCGCCAAAAGGACAGACGTGGTAACCTGGAGCGGGCGGCCTCCACCGCAGCGCGCGCCCGGACGCGGTACCGGTAACACATCTGGGGAGCGCGGAGCCTTCCCCGCGCATACCCGGACTCCATGACGCCAGCGCCCTTTTTGTTGGTCATCGTCTAGATTTTCCTGTTTTCGATTCGCCAGAAACGTTTTGAGTACCGTTTTTTTCATCGAGCAGACGACAGGCTGCGCGCTTGGCGGTTTTTTTGTGCCAGCTGACCAGTTCTTTTTTAAGTAAATCTACCGTTTCTGGCAGCTTCGAAGCAATGTTCTTTTCGGATTTCGGATCGTTTTTGTCATCGTAAAGCTCCACGGCATCGTTCACACGGTTCACTATCAACCGATGGTTACCTCGGACAACAGCAGCTTTGGGCGAATAGCTGCTGCTAACAGTCTGGATTGTTTTCATCTTGACAGAAAGCCCCGGCAGACCACTGACAAAAGTATCGGCAAATTCGAAAAGACGTTTTCCTCTTATCGGGAAAGCCTCTGCAAATACACTTCTAGGGGTTGGAAAGTTTTCGCTGACAAACAGGCTTTTCCCTTCTCCCGATTCTCGAACGGGCAAATCCAGAAAATGACGAACAGTGGGCGAAATGTCAGCAATAGAAATATTGTTTTCCAAAACGCGTGCAATAGAATTAGGGTATGAAAAGGCAAACGGTATGGATGTCAAGGGGTTGGTCAAATATACATGATGACCGAAGTATCCTCGTTCTCCCAAAGCCTGTCCGTGGTCGGCGAAAACGATAATCAAAGAATCGTCTAGCCAACCGTCATTTTCTAGAACGCGCATCAGTTTTCCCAATGCGAGGTCTACAAAGGCGATTTCACTCATATAGGCGCCTACTGCTCCCTCGCCGAAGTACAGGTTTTCGTGTGTACGGTACGGTTGATGCGGCTCGTAGTAGTGAATCCACATGAGCAAGCTTCTCCCCGAGTGGCGAGCTTCTTCGAGAATTTTCACGGCGCGCTTGGTCTGCTTCATGGCATTGGGGAGTCTTTCGGCATCGCTGCCTTGAAGGATCAGACGATCAACAGCCGGAAAACCGAACCATTGGCTGTCGGGGATGAGAGATACCACATCGTCAACGCGGGCGCCGGCTTCGGCAAGAATGCTTTTAGGCGGGGATTCAGAAAAAACTATGTCACTGGGTGCCCTGCCTGAGAATGCGCTTGCAATAGCGAAGAGAGTAGCAGGATACGTGGTGGACGCCTTTCGGCAATGTATGGCTTTGGAAAAGAAATCGGAAATATTATTTGTTGGGCAGTTACCTTTTATGTTCAATCCGATGACATCGCTTCTAAGAGCATCAATCGTAATGAGGATTACGTTTCGGTGATTTGCAGAAGAAAAAGAGGGCAAGGAAAGTTGCTGTTGATTCTCGATTTCAGAGCAATCAATGTCGCCTGGTGAAGGAATCTCGAACTTGATTATAGTCCGAGGGGCTGAAGCGCCGAGACGAAACGTTGCGATACTCAGCCTACCAGTGGAGGCTGCTCCTTCGGAAATCAGGGATATTGGTATCGAAGAGGCCACACCACCCAGAAAAATCCAAGAACAAGAAACGGCCAAAAGAAGATTCTTGCCGACCGGTAGAATACAGAACAGCTTGAAGAGCAGGGACGCGGCTACCAGCCAAGTTATAGCAGTGATAGCGTCAGAAAGAAGTTGATACGCAGCGAGCCAGCGAGCGGAGACGAAGTGCAAGGAGAGAACGAGGGATATCGCGGCAATGACGAGTGCAAACGAAAAAAGACGATTGCCAGCGACCCTACCAATAAAGCCTGGGCGCCTGGATAAAATTTTTGATGAGCTCGGCACAACGAGCAAGTGCCACAGCCAGGCAATCGATGAGGAAAAGACAACCAGGGAAAAAATTCCAATTTGTAGAATCCACGACCAGTCCCGACTCGAAATCCATTCGCCGGAGCAGAGAAAATACGACAAATACGTTGCGGGAAAAGCAGAGATAGCCGCTGCGGAAATCGTAGTTATCAGCAACCAACGACTATTCCCTCGAACGTAAAGGAAACCACCCAAGAGGTGCAAAAAAACGATCGGAAGCGAAAGGGCAATCGAAACCTGCAAAGCGCTGGAAAGCGAGAGCACAAGGCTTCCGGAGAGAGAGCCGACACCCCGTTGCAAGCTTTCAAAAAGCAAGAGAGCGAACCATGCAACGCTGGATGCGGCCAACCAGATCAGTATTTCCGTCGCGATTGCGACCAGGCTTGTTTTTCGCTCGAGAGGTTCAAGTTTCGTGTTCATCTCTTGTTAAACCGACAGCTTCGATTGTCTTTTTCACAAATCCATTTACCGTCGAACAGCTCTTTCTTGCTCCACTCGAGAGTCGAGGTTTCGTAACGGTGGGTGTTGTACCAGTTTCGGATTTCGTCGACCTCGTCCGCGAGATCGGGAGGATCTATTCGCGGGTCGTTCTCGAACGGATCGGCCTCCAGGTCGAAGTGCAGCCAGCTCCTGGCTCCCGGCAGGAGCACGAGCTTTTCGCTGTCGCGCACGAAGCCGACGCAGGTGTCGTCGTACCAGCAGGAGAAGTAGCGGCGCCTTCCCTCCCGGGCCGGTGAGAGGAGGCTTCTGCCGTCGAGGCGTTCGGGGTCGTAAGGAATATCGAGCAGATCCAGCACGGTGGGGGTCACGTCGAGTAGGCTGCGCGGCTGGCTCACCACTTCGGGATTGACCAGGGCGGGCGCATGCACGACGAACGGCACGCGCAGACCTTCCTCGGTGAAGATGTTGTCGTGCTGGTATCCGCCGTGCTCGCCGAAAGACTCGCCGTGGTCGCCCATCACCACCAGAATCGTCTCGCGGCCGTCCAGATCGCGGCGCCGCTCAACGATTTCGAGCAAACGGGCCAGCATCAGGTCCTCGCCATGGATCAGGGCAGCGTAGCGCAGCGTGCGGTCGTGGTTCATCGTGACGCCGGTCTTCTCGCTCAGCCAGTCGGGTAGCTCGTAGTTGTGGTGAGTCGCCGAGGTCAGCACGACGGCGAAGAACGGCCCCGGCTGCTCCGCGATCCACTCTTCGACCGGCGCGACCAGCGCCATGTCGTCGCCGGCCAGGTAGCTCAGCGGCTGACAGTGGGGCACGAGGTCCTGCCAGGCGACGAAGCGCTCGAAGCCGAGCTTGTCGACGAGGCGCGGGCGTTGCTCGAAGCGTCCGTCCGCGGACTGAAAGAAGGCGGTCGACCAGCCGTTGTCCTCCAGGATTTCGGGCAGACAGCGCAGCGGGTAGTTGTCGGCTGTCTCGGCGACCTCGCGTTGCATCGCCGGGAAGCGGCCGCACAAGATGGAGGTGATCGACTTGGTGGTGTGCGGCAGCACGGCCCGCATGCTGTCGGCGACGAGACTCTCGCGCGCCAGTCCCAGCAGGGTCGGCGTGTTGGTCGGACCGTTGGGGGCCAGCGAGGTGGCCCGGTGGGCTGTGGCCTCCAGCACCACCACCATCACGTTGGGGCTGTTTGCGTCGGCGCGCGGCTCGTCCGGCGGCGGAGAGGGATCCGGCACCGACTCCGGCGGAGGGGGTAGATCCGGGCGTTCGGCGATCTGCCGGACCAGCGAGACCTGGACGTTGGCGGCGATCAGCTTCCAGCCGGGCTGGTTGTGGCCGCCCTGCTCGAACAGGCCGATTCCGCCGAGGGCCAACAGCACGAACGGAAACCCCAAAGTGGCCGGCCTGGGATGCTCGCCGCGACCGTCCTTGCGCCACTTGGCGCGAAAGAGGAAGGGCAGCCCCGCCACCAGCGCCACCGAGCCGATCAGCATCGCCAGTCCCGACTCTCCGAGACCGGCCTCCATGATCGGCAGCACCTCCGCGGTGCGAGTCAGACCGACCTCGATCACGGACCAGGTGAGCTGGCCGCCGGTTCCCCGCAGCCAGAAGACGTTCGCCAGCGAGACGAAGGTCAAGAGAGCCGCGAGCCCGGTGGTGGACGCGATCACCCACGCTCTGCGCAGGTAGGCCTCCGCCAGGTAGATGCCGGCGATCGTGACGCCCCAGAAGATCAGGTCGTCGGCGAAGAAGGCCAAAAAAGGGGTGGTCATTCCGCCGGGGCGGGCCATCGAGCCGATGTGCCACCATATCTTGGTCAGGTACGTGCTCAGCAGGGCGGCCGTGGCAAGGGTCAGGGAGTGGCGGCGCAGCACGTCGATAGCCGAGACGTAGGCTCCAGAAACGAATTTGTTTACGAGGTCTTTCAACGCCGCACCCTTCGCTGTCCTACAAATGTCTACCCGCGTTGCCCGTCGGAGACAAGGCGAAGAGGCAAAGCCGCCCGAACTGGCATAGATCATATTCGAAACATCCGAGATCGTTTTTGATTGTCGAGTCGAACACTCGGAAAGCGGGCAACACCACGCCGCCGACGGTGCGGCGAGAGCAGCAAGCGAGAAGGAGGACCCATGGCCAACAAAGACGTGTTCATCGCATCCGCCGCGCGCACCGCGGTGGGCAGCTTCAACGGCAGCCTGACCAAGGTTCCGGTGATCGAGCTCGGCAGCATCACGATCGCAGAGGCGATGAAGCGCGCCGGCATCTCCGGCGAGGTGGTCGAGGAGGTCTACATGGGCAACGTGCTGACCGGCGCGCTCGGTCAGGCCCCCGCCCGCCAGGCCTCGATCGGCGCCGAGATCCCGGTCTCTGTGCCCTGCACCACGATCGGCAAGGTCTGCGGCTCGGGCCTGCAGTCGGTGATCATGGCCGCGCGCGGAATGATGCTCGGCGAGGCCGACGTCTGCGTGGGCGGCGGCATGGAGAACATGAGCGGCACCGGCTACGCGCTGCTCAAGGCGCGGGGCGGCTACCGGATGGGCAACGACAAGATCGTCGACATGATGGTCAACGACGGCCTGTGGGACGTCTACAACAACATCCACATGGGGTTGTGCTGCGACATGACCGCGGCCGAGGAGAAGGTAGGCCGCGAGGAGCAGGACGACTACGCCGTGCTCTCCTACAAGCGCGCCCGGGAGGCGACCGAGAAGGGTTGGAACGAGTGGGAGATCGTGCCGGTAGAGATCCCGCAGCGCAAGGGCGATCCGATCGTCTTCGACCAAGACGAGGGCCCCAAGGTCTTCAACGAGGAAAAGATGCGCAAGCTGAAGCCCGCTTTCAACAAGGACGGCGGGACGATCACCGCGGGCAACGCCTCCTCGATCAACGACGGCGCCGCCTCGGTGGTGCTGGCCACCGAGGAGGGCCTGAAGAAAAGCGGGATGAAGCCGCTGGCGCGGGTCGTCTCGTGGGGCTTCGGCGCGGTCGAGCCGCGGCGGTTCCCGATGGCTCCGCTGGTCGCGGTCAAGGACGCGCTGGAGAGGGCCGAGATGAAGGCCTCGGACATCGATTGGTGGGAGATCAACGAGGCGTTCGCCGCGGTGACCCTGCTGACGATGCGCGAGTTCGACCTGACCACCGACAACGTCAATCCGCTCGGCGGAGCGATCTCGATCGGCCACCCGATCGGTTGCTCGGGCGCGCGGATCCTGACCACGCTGCTCAACGTGCTGCAGCGCGAGAAGGCCAGGTACGGACTGGCCACGCTCTGCATCGGAGGCGGCGAGGGCAACGCGATGATCGTGGAGCGCGTCTAGAACGCGATCGAGCAAGGGAGGAGACATGGAGTTCAAGAAGATCGGAGTGCTGGGCACGGGCCAGATGGGGGCCGGCATCTGCCAGGTGGCCGCCGTCGCCGGTTGCGAAGTCTACATGGCCGACATCAACGCCGAGATCGCCAACAAGGCCAAGGACGGGATCGGCAAGCGGATGGCCAAGGCGGTCGACAAGGGCAAGATGGACAAGTCAGCCGCCGACTCCGCGCTGGAGCGCCTGCACGTCGTCGATGGCGTCGAGGGGCTGGGGGACGTGGATATCGCGATCGAGGCGGCCACCGAGAACGTGGAGCTCAAGCTGGACCTGTTCAAGAAGCTCGACCGGGCCTGCAAGCCCGAGGCGGTGCTGGCGAGCAACACCTCCTCAATCTCGATCACGCTGATGGCCGCGGCGACCGGGCGTCCCGAGAAGGTCGTGGGCATGCACTTCATGAACCCGGTGCCGGTCATGAAGCTGGTGGAGATGATCCGCGGGCTGCAGACCGGCGACGAGGTCTTCGCCGCGGTCACCGAGCTGTCCCGGAGCTGGGGCAAGACCACCACCGAGGCGCGCGACTTCCCCGGCTTCATCGTCAACCGCCTGCTGATTCCGTACCTCAACGAGGCGTGCTTCGCCTACACCGAGGGCGTGGGCAGCGTCGAGGACATCGACGAGTCGATCAAGCTCGGCCTCAACCACCCGATGGGCCCCTTCGCGCTGGCCGACCTGATCGGCCTGGACACCGTGCTGGCGATCGCCCGGGTGCTGCACGAGGGGCTGGGTGATCCCAAGTACCGCCCCGCGCCGCTGCTGGCGAAGTATGTGGAGGCCGGGTGGCTGGGCCGCAAGGTGAAGCGCGGCTTCTACACCTACTGATCCGAGGCGGATCCCGCACCAGAAAACGGTCCTCTTGCCCCACGCTGGATGATTCCGCCGTACCAGGTATCATCGTGCGTATGAGCCAGAACAAAAAAAGCTCGAAGACGAGACGTGATTTTCTTTCCGAATCGTGCGCGGCTGCGGCCGGGCTGGGGCTTGCTCCGTTGGCCGGCGTCTGCTCCGGCTCGGGGCCGTCGGCGCGCGCCGAGGCCGGTGCTTCGGGAGCCGCCGCTGCTCCAGGGAAAAACGGGTCTGGACGAGCAAAGAGACGCGACGAGATCGGGCCGCGGGTCGTGCGCAGGAACGACGCCAAGGTGTTCGACGGCGGCGGGCACGACGCCGAGCGCGTCGCCGACGTTGTCAACCGCAGCGTGGCGTCGTTGCTGGGCGTCGAGGATCCTTCCGAAGCGTTCCGAGCCCTGTTCGATCCGGACGAGGTGGTCTGCATCAAGGTCAACTGCCTGGCCGGGCCGGGGATGTCCTCCTCGCCGGCGGTGGTGGACACGCTGGTCGCCGGTCTGAACCGGATCGGCGTTTCCAACGACCGAATCTGGATCTGGGAGCGCACCACCCGTGAGATGGAGCGCGCCGGCTTCGAGCCGAATCGCTATTCTGACAACCGACCGCGCTGCGCGGGCAACGACGAGCTCGGTTTCGAGCGCGAGATTCGCTCCTCCGGGGAGGTGGGCAGCCTGTGGGCCAACGTGCTGGCGCGTCGCGCCGACGCGCTGATCAATGTGCCGGTGCTCAAGGATCACGATCTGGCCGGGGTCGGCTGCGGGATGAAGAACATGTACGGTGCCATTCACAATCCCAACCGCTACCACGACGACAACTGCGATCCATTTGTTGCCGACGTCAGCGACCACGAGTACGTGGAGGGCAAGCTCAGATTGGTGCTCTGCGACGCGCTGACCGCGCAGTACCACGGTGGACCGGCCAGGGTGCTCGAGCACCAGTGGCGCCCCGGCGCCGTGCTCGCCGCCGCCGATCCGGTTGCGTTGGACAGCGTGGCCTACGAGATGATCGACTCCCAGCGGGCCGCTCACGGCATGCGCAGCCTGGCCGAGGACAAGCGGGAGCCGCGCTGGCTGAAGACCGCGGTGGGGAAGGGCCTGGGAACGGCCGACTCGGAAAAGATCGAGCGACAAGGTTTCGGTTGAAGGCGCTCGTAGACACGCTTTTTCAGAGTTTTTCCAGAAAGATACCCACCTCTTCGGTGGGGGCGTCTCCCTCGCTGCCGAAATCCACTACGAGGGACGAGTGGGTCTCGTTTTCGTAGTGCTGCCAGTCGGCAGAGTGCCCCGCGGACTGCAAGAGCTGCCAGTAGCTCTGGGTGGCGTGGAAAACGATGTAGCCCTTGCTGCCTTCCAGCGAGGAAGGGTCGGCCGAGACCAACAGCGTCGGCGGAGCAGCGGGCGCGTCGGGGGCGTAGCTGGACGGCGACGCCGCGAGCTGCTCCTCGACGGTTTCGCCGAAGAGGAACTCGATCAACTCGATGTTCTGCTCCAGCTCGCTGCCCTGCATCAGCTCCAGCGCGTAGGGCACGTCGTAGGCGTGGACATCGAACGAGATCGAACCCAGCAGGTTTTCGTGTGCCAGCTCCGCCGACTCCAGGTAGCGCTCGTCCGCGGCGAGCAGCGCGACCAGGTGAGCGCCCGAGGAGTAGCCCATCAGCAGCGCCGGTTCCGCCTCGATGTTGTAGTCGGCGCCGTGCTCGATCAGCCAGGCTAGCGCAAAGGCCAGATCGGCAGCCTGATCGGCGTAGGTCACCTCCTGCGGGCCGGGCGGCTCGCTGGCCAGCCGGAAGTTGGGCGCCGCTACTGCAAAGTCGCGTTCGACGAACCACGGCACCAGCTCCTCGGCCAGCTCGAGCTTGCTCTTGTCGCCGCCGATCCAGCTGCCGCCGTGGACGAAGACCATCAGTCGCAGCGGCTCTCCGTCGGGCACGTAGTAGACGTCGAGCAGCGACTTGGCCGGGTCGCCTCCCGGGGGCGGGTCGTAGGGTATATCTAGTTCTTTTTCAATTATCGGTTCGCCGTCTTCCAACCCGGT
>CAZHCG010000031.1:3448-35415 GCA_964530995.1 uncultured Myxococcales bacterium | reverse complement strand
TCATCGATCCCACCGGCGGCAAGAAGTCGATGTCGTCCTCGGCCGCGCTCGCCGGCTTCCTCGCGGGCGCTCCCCTGGTGTACGTCGACTACGGCGAGTACCACGGTCCGCACCGGATCCCCGTGGCGGGCACCGAGTACCCGCGCCTGCTGGCCAACCCGCTCGACGTCCTCGGCGACCTCGAGCTACGGGACATCTTCGCGGCGTTCAACCGCAGCGACTTCGTCGAAGCGCGGCACCTCGCCGAGAAGCTCGCGGTGCGCCTTTACGAGCCCCGTGAGGCGGAGTGCCTCGCGCTGCTGGCGTCGGCGTACGGGGCGTGGGACCGGTTCGATTTCTCCGGTGCGGGACGCGACCTGGGTGATGCGCGGAGCCAGATCGAGTGCTTCTCCACCCACGGAGGATGGAGCTGGGCACCTGCCGTGCTTCGCATCGTCGAGGCGAACACGAGGGCGGTGGAGGCGCTCGTCGAGGCGCAAGAGACGGACAATCCGGAATCCACCGAGGAAGGGCGCATTCTGCTAGCCTGGTACCTCGCCGCTGCGAGCAGGCACCTCGACGCGGAGAAGCCGAGCCTGGCGCTGCTGCTCACCTATGCCGCAATCGAGCGTTACATAGATATTTGTCTCTGGGTGGACTTCGGGCTCGACGACGAGGCTCCGGACTACCAACGAATCGACAACGCCCTGGACCGGGAGAGGTACGAGCAGGCAGGCCGGCGGATGTTCGGTAACTCCTACCGCAAAAGAGAGCTGGACGGCCCGCTCATGTTCGGCAACGGCGCGCAGCTCCTGGCTGCGCTGAGCTCGGATCGTCTCGCCGTAGAGGACCTCGGCATCCTGGCCGGGCTCTCGAACGCGCGCAACAAGTGCGAATACGAGCACGGCTTCCTCCCGAAGACCCCGAGCCCGGAGGAGGTCCGCCGCTACCTCGACAAGGCCCGCGCGATCATCGCTCGGATCTTCGACGGGGCGGACGATCTCGACGACTGGATCACGGCATGCCGGTTCCCGGCCCTGGCGGTGGAATCATGAGCAGCTCCGTCGCCCGCCTCGAGTGCGCCATCGAGGGCACGATGCGGCTCGGGGGCTTCATCGACTGCGAGGTGCGAGGCGAGCAGGGGGCGAGCAGGGGACAGTCTCCTCTCTCACCCTCGTGCGCGAGCTCCAGGCTCGCGGCGTGCGCTGCTTCGCGGCGACCACCGAGCGCGAGGTCGGGGAGCGCGGCATGCCGAACGGCGAGACGGAGAAGAGATCCGTGTTCCGCTTCGAGCGCTGGAGGGAGTACGCGTGAGAGAACAAAGCGAACACATTGCAGAAGCTCGAGGTGACGACATGCAAGAAAGCCCGTGCAGTCTCTGGATACGCCAGGATCAGGGTACGAAAAGAAGGATACTCTCCTCTTACGTGGAGATGGCGGAAAACCACGGCGTTCCTCCCGACATCGTCAAGCTAGTCGCGCTGAACCTGCGGTTTCGGCTCAACACCGTCAGGAGCGCGCGAGGGAAGCAGCTCGGGAGGCTGCTGTCCAAAACAATAGCCAAGGGCGAGCATCTGGTGGTAATAGAAATTCTCTTCAACTTCTTCTCCAACGAGCGCAGCAACATTCTCGAAGGCGTCTACGACTCGCTGGGAATCGAGCACGAAGACACCGAGCTCGCCGAGGGCGCTACCGAGACCGCCATCGCGCCGGAAGCGGTGGACGACGCCGTCGACGAGGCCAGACTGGATCAGACCGGCCTGACGAAACTTTGCCTCGAGTCGCTCCACTACTGGTGCCCGGCTGCCTGGAAGCCCGCGATAGCCGATGCCCTGACACGGCTCCGAGAGACCGAGCCGCCACCGAAGGATGGCGCCGCGCCCGAAACGCGGAGAGACAGCTTGCCTCCGGGCGCCGCGTCAGAGGTCGAGGAGCTGGGAGCGGCTGCCGACACCGCGAAGGAAGAGGACAGCGAGGTCGAGCCCACACTCGATGCGCCCCAGTTCACGACCCTCGACAGGCTGCTGATCCGCGCGGTCGTCAGCGCGCTCAACGATGTCCACGGCGCGCTCGACGAGGACGAGCTCGACGACCTGGTGCAGGAGGTGCTGGAGCTCAACGACATGCGGGCCCAGAGCTTCTTCCACCGCGGGTTCGTCGACTCGCTGCTGGATCGACCACTCCAGCCGATGGGGCCCGGCGAGAACCACGAACGAAGAGCCTGGTACCTGGCGGGCTACATCCAGGGCGCGATGCGCCGCGAGGGCGCGAACGCTTGCGTGAGGCTGCTGCGCGAGATGTCGCCCGGCGACGACGAGGTGCTGCTCGGCTCATCGGTGGAGGCCGGCGCCTTTCTCCTCCCCTCCATCATCGGCGCTCTGGTCGAATCGAACGACTACGATCTGGCGATCAGGTGGCTCGAGCGTCACGTCGCGCGTTGCGCCGCGAAGGTGGTGCCACAGCTCATCCGCTGGGCGCGGATGGCCTTCCTCGCCACCGACCCGGACACCGTCGCCCGCGTGCTCGAGCTGTGCCGGGAGCAGGTGCGCGGCACGCCGGCCGCCGCGGAGGTCTTCGCGCCCGACCTGGCCGATCGCCTCGATCGTCGGCTCGCGATCGCTTACCGGCTGCAGGGAAAGCCGGGCCAGGCCGAGATGATCATCGATGACCTTCTTGCGAGCAGCGAGGATGCGGAGACGCGCGCCAAGCTCCTGGGAGACAAGCTGCTCTTACAGATGGGGTTGCGCTCCCTCGAGGACCTGCGACTGGGCAAGATCGAAACTCGCGATGCGCTCGACGCGGGGCTCGACCGGGTCGCCGATATCCTCGACGAGGCCATCGGCCGCGCCGGCGAGGTGTCCCCGATCACGAACCTGGCGATCGCGGTCCGCGCGGTGCTGGCCGAGACAGACGATCGCGAGGTGATCGCTCCCGCGCTCGACAGCCTGAGCCGCGCCATCGCGGACATCGAGTCGTGGAATCGCGCGTTCTGGACGGAGAAGGGCGTCCTCCCGAGGGCGCGGTTCTACCGCAGCCTCCTGGAGCTGCGCATGATCGACGAGCCCGCGCTGGCCGCGCCCGCGACGGATCGGTTGATTCGCCTCGTCGAGGACGGGCTCGACGAGCCGCTGGACCTGATCCTCGACGCGGTGAAGTACGCCGTCTTCGAGGAGGTCGCGCAGGCCGACCGGCTGGCCCGCGTCGTGCTGAGCCGATGGCCGCAGGCGACGCTCTCCGAGCTCGACCTGAAGAGCCTGGTATGTCGCGGCCGCCCGTTTCGCGAGAAGATCGTGGAGGCGCTCGAGGCCAACGAGGATCTGCTCAACGGAGAAGAGCGCTGGGCGGCCTGGCGCAAATTGCTCGAGGGTGCGCTGTCCGCCGATGAACGCGACATCGAGACAGCGCGCCGTGCCCTGGACGAGCTAGAGACGCTCGCCGTGTCATTCGGCTTTGCCAGGGAGTTGTCCGAGCTGCTCGAGACACGCGAGAATTGGGATCCGGCGTGGGAACCGATGGACGCGGAGATGGCCCGGTTCCATGTGCTGGAATCCGCGGGAGAAGTCGTCGAGGCACGCGCGGTTCTCGTCAACGTGGCCCACCAGGCGATAACCGACGAAGCGGAGGACTCCGCCGATCTCGTGGACATGCTCGAAGAGCTCGGGGCCGGCCGGGATGCGCTCGAAAACCTGCGCTTGCGCATCAATGCGATGCAGCGCGAAGAACCGTCAGAAAAGGAGCGGGAGCAAGAGCCCCCGAAACCGGTCTCGATCGTGTTTTTCGGAGGAGACGAGCGACAGGCCGCCTACGAGCAGCGGCTCCTCGAGGAGTTTTCTCAGTCACACCCCGGCTGTAGCGTGGAATTCGAGTTCAACTGCTGGTCGAGCAACTGGGCGAGGCGCATGGACGGGTTCGAGAACAAAATCGAAAAGTCCAACGCCATCATTGTCATGCGGCTCATGCGCACCGAGCTGGGTCGCAAGCTGCGCAAGGCCGCGAACGAGTCGGGCAAGCGGTGGATTCCCTGCACCGGAAGGGGGCTGGATTCGATGCGCCGCTCGATCGAAAACGCCATCTCCGTGGCGCGGCGGCAAGTAGGAGCTAGCTGACAGCCGAGATGAAGCGCCCACTTCAGGCGCTCGCGTATGCATCGTACCCCTCGAGCACCTCGTCCAAGCGGCCCTGCCCTCCTTCCTCGACCGCCCCGGAAAAATGCTCGGCCAGCGCTTCTTAGAAGCGATCGGCGGTGGAGCCAACGACGGACGTTCCAGCGGCAGCCCGGTGGAACGGCGCTCGACGTTCCGATTCGCGAGGGGGCACGAGTACTGCTGCTGACCGCGCCGGCGGCTACCGCCGCTGGAAGTCGAGCTCGTCCCGGGGCACGCGGTCGTTGTTGACGAGCTGGGTGCGGACGAGCAGCTCCGAGACGCGATAGTGCGCGGCGGCGCCGATCTGGTTGTCCTCCGAGTAGTCCCCGCCCATCCATTCGTCGAGCAGCTCGAAGGGGCACAGCAGCTCGGCGGCGAAGGCGCGTTGCTGCTTCTGGCGGTAGGTGTAGGAGCCCGTCGCCGGGAAGAGGCGGTCGCCGCTGGTGAGCAGGCGGTCGCCGAGAAGCCGGGCCAGCTCGAAGCGGCGACCGGCGCTCCACTTCGAGCGCAGCACGATCCCGCCGGTACCGTCCTCGCGGTCCAGCGCGAACGAGATCCCGAACGCCGAGGACGGCTGGCGGAGCGCTTCCGTTTCCACGGCGGCGAGACCCGCGAGCCGGGCGTCGTCCACGGGCTCGTCGCGAAGGTCGAGCTGTCCCCGCACGGCCGACGCGGCGGCGGCGCCCCGTAGCCACGCGGGTCCGTCTCCCGCCCGCGGCAGCGCGTCGGGATCGTCTAGCCGGACGCAGTCGGCGGGACGCGCGTCGAACCCCTGGCGGCTCGCGGTCTCCTCGAGCGAGGCGCCAGTGAGGACGCTCCCGCCGGGCTCCGATCCGGCGGCGATCTCGAGCACCGCGGCCTCCCCGAGGTCGTCTCCGTCGCCGAGGAGCGCCCGCAGGACCGCTTCGGGGGCTTCGTCCGGGTCGTAACCAAGCAGCGCCTCGCATCTGCGCTCGAGCGAGTAGCGCGGGTCGCCGCGTTCCTCGAGCACGTCGCTCCAGAGGCGATCCAGGTTCGTCTCGGCCACCCCCTCGGCGCGGAGCTGACCCCGCACCTGCTCGACAAAAACGTCGACGGCCCGCTCGAGCTCGCCGGCGCGCACGCTCGCAGCGAAGTCGGCCAGATAGCAGAGCGGCTCGACCGGGCTCTGCCTGGTGGGACGCGCGACGACGTCGACGTTCTCTCCATCGGAAACTATCTCGACGTTCGGCCAGACGAAGCCGCCGCCGATCGAGGACAGCCGGTGCGCAAGCGACCAGTCGACCGCTTTCCGCGCGCCGGCGGGCTCGTAGCGGAGTCGCCACCAGTTCCAGGCAAGCCACTCCGCCAGCCCGTAGCCAGATAGGTGGACCTTTTCGCGCACGCGCCGGACGAAGGCGTCATCGGCCCGGGTCAGCCAGACGTCTCCGTGACGGATGCCGAGGGCGCAGAAGCAGGCGCGCTCTTCGGGTGCCCCGCGATCCAGGTGCTCCCAGTCGGCCTCGATGGCGAGCCGCTCCCTCATCGCGCGTTCCACTCCTCCTCGACCAGGCGCCGGAAGGCGTCGTCCGCCGGCACCGGGTAGCCGTGGTAGACGCCCTGCGCCGGGTTCTCGAGCTGCGCCTCGTAGGCCTCTTTGCGATCGGAGACGGCCCAGACGTTGCGCGGCCACTCGCCGACGAACCTCTCGCTGAGCAGCCCCTTGCGGATCCCGGCGTGAAGCAGCTCCTCGGCCTCGCGCCTTTCGATCGGGCGGTCGGAGTCGCAGAGCGTCTTGCCCGGACGCGGGCTGGCCGGCGGTGTGAGCCCGTAGTCTCCCGGCGAGCGCTTGTGCTCCGGGTTTCCGCCGTACCGCGCACGCCGGGCGAGCGCCTCTCGCTGCTCGGCGGTCGTTTCTTCTGCCGGCAGCAAGCGCCGCTTGGGGTTGTATCCGGTTCGGTGCCTCATCCGGATAGTATTCCCATCATGCGAAATGAAGTCAATCAGGCGGCGCTCCCCGGTGTCAGTACCGATATCCATCCGCAATTCGCCGTCCGCGCTCGGCCGGCGGGAGCGACGGGTCGTCGAGCGCGCGGAACTCGTGAGGTTCTTCATCGTCGGCGAAGAGCGCCTCGATCGCCGGGCCGGGATCCTCTTCGCGTTCGATCGCCCGGTCGAGGGCGACGAGCTTGGCGTAGATCCGGTAGTCGCCGCCGTTGCGGCGGGCGGCGCGTTCCTCGACAGCCGCCCTGGGCGCCTCGATCTCGCCCTCGCCGAGCCCCGCCGCGAAGCGCGCCCGCGCCAGCCAGCGCAACCTGCTCGCCTGGAGGTGGCCGGGAGCGGCTCCCCAGTCGAGAGCGTCGTCCACCAGCAGCTCGAGCGCTCGCTCGACGTCGCCGCACAGGAGTCGAGCTCGGCCCAGGCCGAAGGTCACGAAACCGAGGGACACGAGGTCATCCGACACCTCCTCGGTGAACCGCGCGATCCATCTCTTCTCGACTCCGTACAGACTCTCCTTGTCGGCCATGAGCCCGCAGACGCGCAGCAGCTCGGACAGGGCGTAGGACGCACCGCGACCGCGGGCGCTGGCGAACCACCCCTCGACGGCGCGCTCCAGATCGCGCAGCGCCCCCCCGAGATCGCCGAGGGCCGCCCGGCAGCGACCGATCGCGCCCAGCAGGCGGATCTCGCCTTCGTCCTCCTCCCCCCTTTCGGAGAGACGGGCCGTCGCGCGCGAAAGGTAGCCCTCGGCGACGGCTCGCTCGCGGGCGTCGGCCGCCGACTGCACGGCGTTGGCCAGCACGAGACCGCGGACACGGCGGTGCATGCCGGCGAGCCACGCCGCGTCCGGCCACTCGATGAGAGCGTCCTCTCCGCTGTGCCTCGCGGCGACCGCCGCGGCGAACCGGAGGCAACGGCGCGCGTCGTCGTGCCCGTCCGGCAGGCGCGCGAGGACGAGCTCGGCGAACGCGCGCGCGCCCTCCCACCCCAGGATGTAGGGCGGGCTCTCGAGCGCCAGCTCGAACGCGCGCTGCGCAACGCTGTCGAGCTTGTCGTCCGGGTACAGAGCCGCGACGCGCTCGTGGAGATCGGGAAAGACCGACTCGAGCACGTCCGGGGGGGCGCCCGCGGGCAGGATCTCGCCTTCCCAGCCCAGCCTGGCGACGGTCTCCTTCGCCTCCTCTTCCTGGGGGCCGGCGACGAACACGCGCCGGACACCCAGCGCCGATAGGCACACGACGGCGAGCTTCCTCTCGAGCTCGCCGACGCCGACGATCGAATCGCCGTCGCCGAGGGCCGCGAGGGCGCACACGTCGCCGGGCACCGGGACACCGACCAGGTGCGACGCTTCGGCGAGCAGCATGGCGAGGCCGAAGGACGGGCCGTCGTGGAGCGCCCGCTCGGAGCCCTCCGCGTAGAGCCGGACGGGGGCGCACTCGCGAGGGCGGCCGAGCGAGGTCGCCGGTGGCAACAGGGGCAGATCCCGCAGAACCGCCCGACGCGCGCTTTCGCAGGCGGTGTTGGCCTCGCGACCGAAACCGGCCGGGCGCTCCTGGCGCACGAGGTCCGGGTAGTCGCCCTCTCCGTATGCCAGCAGCGATGCCGAGCCGCCTCGTACCGGCTCCACCGAGACGAGCAACACCCAACCGACCGGCGGATCCGGGGCCGCGGCCGGGAGATCGTCGCAGAGGTCGGCGGGGACGAGAGCGGGATCCGGCCGGCACCAGGGGGTGACCAGCGCCCGGGCGAGCCTGCGGCGATCGACGCCATCCAGGGTATCCCATGCAGAAAGGAGCTCCGACAGACTGACGACAGGGGGGGCGGGGCGAGGGGTCACTCCAGCCCCCACCAGCAGGTCGGGTCGCACCGCGAGACCGCCAGCAGCCTGTCGTGACGCGGCGGCCTGGCGAGATCGATGTCCATCGCCGCCGCGACCGCCTCGCGGTCGAACGCCGCGACCGCCTCGGCGGCGTTCTCGCCTCCGCCGGCCGCGCGCAGCACGTAGAGGACGGATTCGATCTCATCGCGCGACAGCAGCAGCCCGAGCGCCGCGTCGGGCGCGTCGGGCAAGTCCTCGACCACGAGCTCGCGCAGCTCGTCGAGGCGGTCGTGCAGGCCGTCGGCGAGCGCCGCGACCAGGTGGTCGAGGCTTTCGAGCGCGTTCGCATCCAGGCTGGACGCGTACGAGCGCACGGCGTCCACGACAGGGTGTCTCCCGGCTTCGAGCATCTCGGCGAGCAGCCGCTCTCGCTGGGCTCGATCGCGCGGCGAGAAGAGGCGCGCCACCATGCCGGCGGCGGCGAGGCGCAGCAGAGGCTCGCCGGTCGCGGCCATCTCCTTGGCTTCGGCGACCAGCCAGGGTTCCGCCGCGAGCCCGCAAAGGAGGTCGTCCACGTCTGGAGCATCCGCTTCGAAGGCGGGGGGAGGCTCACGACCGGCCAGGGTGCGCAGCTCCGCCGAGGCCGAGCGATGCACGCGCAGCACCCGCACCAGGTCCGGGCGCAGCTCGAGGCCCTTGACGCCTTCTGGGTCGGATACGAGCGCGAGCGCGGACTCGCTGCGCGCGTCGCAGAAGGCCACTTCTTCGTGAACCCACCACGTTCCTCCGCGCGGCTCGACGACCTCCATCGGCGTTACGCCCATCAGGCCGGGGTACGGTGACGTGTAGATGCGCGCGTTTGCGATAGGCTTGTCGATCCGCACGAGCTCTTCGAGATCGCCCGCCTTCAGCAAATCGGCCGAGAGCTCCTCGTAGGACGCGGCGCCGGGGCCGTCCAGCGAGCGCGCCGCCTCCCCGCGGCCCACTTCGCTCTCGGGCACCGGGATCTCGGCCGCGATCTCGACCGAGGCATCATCGTCGAGGCCGAACGCTGTTCTCAGCTTGTTGAGATGGAGGTCGGTCATCGTGTTCCTCCCACGCTCCCGGGGACGTCCGCGGACGGCTGTTTCTGACAGGCCTTGCGCCTGAGAAGGTGCGCGCAGGCCAGGCGAACGAGCTCGGCCTTCTCCCGCTCCCCTTCCTTTGCCATCTCGTCGGCGACCGTGAGCACGGCCTCGCGCAGTCGTGTCTGTGCCTGGTGCAAGCGATATCGGGCCTTCACCCGCTCGGTCTTCGCGGCCTCCGGGGACAGGGCGCCCGAGGCCTCGAGCAGCTCCTCCGCCGTTCGCCCCGTGCTGCACAGCTCCTTGGCCTGCTCGTACGCCTCGATCAGCGGCGGGCGCCAGCGAGGCCGTCGGCTCTCGACCGCTCGACCCACCGCCTCCTCGAGCGCCTGCCAGGCGCGGCCGAGGTCTCCCGCCCCCTCTACCTCTTCGGGGTCGTCGCCGCTCGGTTCCTCGATCTCCCTGGGCACCTCCCTGCCGGACCTGCGCAGGAAGTCGACGAGCCTGGAGCGCGCCATCTTGCGCAGGTAGAAGCGCGCCTGGCCCTCGCCCTGCATCTCGAAGCCGCCGTCCCGACAGCGGGTCAGCACCTGGACGAGCACGTCCTGGATCACGTCCTCGCGGGTCGCATCGTCGACGGTACGCGGCGTCATCTTGCCGACGAGCGCCGTGAGCTCCGCCGCCGCCGCCTGCTGCGCCCGGGACCCGGGCTCCGCGAAGGCTTGCAGCATCTCGAGCAGGGTCATGCCGCACCTCCCTTCGCTCCCGAGCGGAGTCTCCGGGCCGCCGGGATCCAGCGCTCCGCCTGCTCGCGGGCCCACGGCGGCTCGACATAGGAGATCTCGGTGTGCAGGCCCCGCTCGTAGGCCGACAGCACCGCCTCGCGCGCCGGGCCGTCGGCCGCGGCCGCCGGCATGGGGCCGATATCCGGAAGCGTTCGCATGGCGGTCGTGAGCGGCAGCGCGGCGACCCGGCGTGTCGCCCGCTCGAGGCCCGAGAGCGGCGGCAGCGCTTTGAAGGCGTCACCGAGCCGGTTCGCCAGCCAATCGGCTAGCGCGACCCCGGGGTGGGTGCTCGGGTCGCTGTTGGCGTCCCAGACGTTGCCGACCACGAACCGGAACGGCGCGTCCAGGGCGGGAGGAACGTACGCGCCGACGCTCCTTTTGTGGCTCGCGGTTGCGATGCGCCCGAGCGACGGAATCGAGAGCTGCTGGAGCGTCTCGAGGTCGATGTCCCGGTGCCAGCGACGGGCCACGTGCAGCCGGACCAGGCGCGTCGGGCCTTCGTGGCCGGAGAGCAGCGACGCGGTCCTCTCGAGAACCGCGCCGAGCAGCGAGGTGTAGCGATCCCCGTCGGCCGGATCCTCGTCGGCCGAGTCCTCGTTTGCGCGTCGGCTCGGCGCGGCGGTGACCACGAAGCAGCCATCGGGGGCCTTGAATTCGGCAAGCGTCCTGCACAGCCCGCGGTAGGCGACCTGCGCCTCGGCGCCGCACAGCGAGAGGCCATCGCAGATCCGCCGGTCGCGGCCGCGAAGCCAGTGGCTCACCCGCCGCAACAGGTCGTAGTCCGGAAACGAGCCCGCTGCGAGGGCGTCCCGATAGGCGGCGACGTCGGCGCTCGAGTCGTCCGCGTCGAGGATCTCGAGCGCGCGGTCGCTGCGTTCGGCCCACAGCACCCCGCGGCCCCGCGGGTCGGCTCCGCAGCGCCGCCAGGCCGGCCAGGACGCCGGCTGGTGCAGCAACGTCGCGTGGGGAGGGTAGGGGACCATGGGCAACATTTTCCGCACGTAGTCGTGCAGGATGCGCCGGCCCTCGCGGGTATCTTCCTCCCGCCAGGCGAGCCCGACCACCACGCTCCGTCGATCGCTCGGCGTCATGTCGCCGGACTCGTCGACGAAGAGCTGCCACTCCTCGGATCGTCGCTTCATGCAACACCCCTCGTCCAAGTAGGCGGTCAGTATAGCAGTTATACGAGATGCGAGACAACGCGATCGAGGCGGAAATCAGGCGAACCGGCTCCTCGTCATTCCCCCGCGGACCGCTTCGCCCGGTTCCACAGGCCCAGGCCCAGGATCTTGGCGGCCACTTCCAGGATCCTCTTGATGACGCCCAGCACGTCGTCGTCCCCCGGCCAGTTGCGCTTGACCACCTCCTCGCTCACGTTGTTGACGATGTCGTTGAGCACCAGGGCGGCGACCATGACGTCGTCGATGTAGCCGACGGGCCCCACGATCGCCTCGGGGACGGCGTCCAACGGCGAGACGAAGTAGGCGATCGCACCGGCGACCTTGGCCTTCTTGCCCGGCGGCACTTCCGGATCGGCCATCAGCTTGATCAGGGTGTAGAACAGGTCGGGCGCGAACACGAGGTACTCGGCCCACTTGTGGCGGCCGCCTTTTCTATCGCGCCACCTGGTGATCCGCCTGCGCAGCTTGCGGTAGAAGTCCTCGTGTTTCTTCGCGTCGAAATCGTCGTAATTGTCTTTTGACATGTGAAACCTCCCTTGCATGCTCCAAGCAGCCCGGCTCTCACTTGATCATACGCACGCCTTTCGAAGCGATACCGGCGCCCACCTGGGCCAGCTCTCCTCCGGAAGCCCCCCGCAAGGCAAACCCGAGGCAAACACCCAGCCCGACGACCACCCCCCCGGCCAGCACGTAGGCCACGCCGGACGGCACTTTTCTGGCCCGCGCTCTCTTCTTCTTACCCTCGTACTCGATATCCATCGTGCACTTCCTTTCTAAAGAAGCCGCCCATCCTGTTCAACCACGACGCGTTCGGCCGCTGGTTTCTGACTGATTGCGCCGTCGGCTGCGACACCGGTCCGGCTCGGGTGCAACCGCACCCAACAGCCCCGACCACGGCCGGCGCTACCCCTCCCCCTCGTCCGAATCCGAGATCATCGATCGCACCAGTACGTAGGCGTAGCTCGGCCAGAACAGGGCTATCCAGAGGTGGAGATGGAAGAGGTAGACGCCGGAGTCTTCGTCGTCGTCGTCGCTGCCGAAGAAGATCAGCGCGGAGAAGAGGGCTCCCAAGAGTGCGTAGATTACGAGCAGCGAGAGCATCTCGGTCACCTCCCTTGGCCGATCGAGGAATTCGACCGCCGCCTTCCCGTTGACGAACGCGGCGGCGCTCTTCTGACAGGCGGCTGCGCGGGAATTGCAATCGTTCCCATCGTCCGCTCCTGCCCGGGGCGCCGGGCCGGCCGGCGACCTACATCCTCGCTCGTATCTCGCCGTAGGCCGCGTTGATCTCGGTCATCTTGTCGTGAGCCAGGTCCTGGAACTCCTTCGGAAACACGGCGACCCTGTCCGGGTGGTACTCCGATACCAGCCTGCGGTAGGCGGCCTGCACCTCGGCGGCAGAAGCGCTCCTTTCCAGGCCCAGGATCTCGTAGGCTCGGGCGAGCGTCATCCCCGACCCGCGCGTCCCGCTCGCCTGCTCGCGGTCCCCTCCCAGGCCCAGCTCGGCGGCCACCTCCTCCCAGGTTTCGGCGTCTGCTCCCATCGTCGCCGCCACCTCGCGGATCACACCCACCTCGGAGGGGTGCACCTCGCCGTCGCACTTGGCGATGTCCGCCATGATCGCCAGTATCTCGACAGGGTCGAGAGTCGAGAGGCGGCGCATCGCGTCCACCACCAGCGTCTCCAGGTCGGCCGGGGCGGACCTCTTCATCTCTCGCTTCAGCTCCTTCATCTGGCCGGAGTCCAGCTCGAACACCTCCTCGAAGTAGCGGCGGACCAGCCGCACCTCCTCGGAAAGCACCCTGCCGTCGGCCCGCACCACCTCCATGCACAGCCCGATCAACGGCGAGAGCCAGGCCGTCTTGCTCCACGGAATCGGGCGGGGCAAGTCCAGCTGGAAGACATTGCCGCCGATCGATCTCGCCGCGCCGTCGCCGCTCACCACGACGATCTCGAACACCACATCGAAAGCTCCGGCCCTCTCGTAGCGCACCGCTCCCAGCGGCAGGTACACCCGGCAGACCCCGTCCACGATCGGCGCGGAGACGAAGAACTCGCCGTTCCCGATGACGAACGGCTCCCTGCCGCCGAGGACGTTGCCGGAGCCGTCCACCAATCGAACCACTCCGAGCGCCCCGTCCGGAACCGGCTCTTTCACCTCGATCTCCAGCGCGAGCCCGGTCTCGTCCTCCTGGTACGCCGCCGCGACATCGATTTCCCGCGCCGCCGGGGACGAGCCCTCTCCGGCCGCCGCCGGGCCGCCGCCCCGGCCGGCCAGGCTGTCCACCCCGTGCCCCACTCCTACCCCGATCGCGGCTCCCAGCGGGCCTCCGGCGGCGAATCCGATCGTTCCCCCGATGATCTTGCCCAGCCAGCTCATCGTCGACCTCCCGCGCGATGCGCGCCTCGGCGGCGGTCCCGCCTCTCTCCCATTCTAACCCGGCCTCCAGGTCAGCGTCTCTCCGTCGCTCAGCTCGAAGCTGCTGGGGCGATCGCCGGGCAAGTCCATCGAGCTGACGGGCGTGCCCTCGTAGAGAAGGCCGTTGGTCGAGCCCACGTCGAAGATGCGGGGCCGCTCTTCGACCGCCAGCAGCAGAGCGTGCACGCGGGAGATGTAGCCCGACATCGGGGCGTTCTTCTCGCTCAGCTCGCAGCGCGGGTAGCGTCCCACCATGACTCCGGTGCGCAGGGAGACGGCGCCGACCTCGATCCTGGCGCCGCCGCCGGGCCCTTCGTACAACAGCCTCCCGGCGCGCGGGCCCTGCTCCTCCTTCTTCGGCGGCCGGCCGATCCGCCCGCCTCGCAGCGAGACCATCGTGGTGCTGCGCATGCTCCTCGAGATGCCGGTCACGCGCTTTTCGGGCGGCGAGAGCGGGATCCAGCGCCGCGGAGCAGGCCATCGGATGTCGTCGTAGCTCGCCAGCCCGCCGCCGCGCCGCAGCTCTTCGGCGGGCAAGGCGAACAGCACAGAGTTGGCCAGCCGCATCCGCAGCGCGCCGTCGGTCAGCACAGAGAGGTGGGGCGTGCCCTCGAAGTCGTACATGCCCAGCATGGAACGCAGGTCCAACAGCCGGATCAGCCGGCAGCCGTCGTGGGTGCGGCCGACGATCATCAGCGCCTGCCTGAGCGAGAGCCCCTCGTCCGAGGTCAGGCAGAGGGGAGACGAGCAGTGCCGGCCGATCGCGATCTCGGCCAGGGAGCCGGGCTCCGGGTCGCCGAGCCAGCCCCAGCGCACCTGGCCGCCGCCCAGCGGAGCGACGGCCGCCACCAGGCAGCCCGGACGATCCACGTCGACCCGGCCGAGCAGGTGCTCCTCCACCAGCCCGAAGGCGGCTCGCATCAGCTCGCCGCTGGCGTCCAGGGGGACCAGCTGGGAGAAGGTCGTCTCGGGGTTGACGGCAGTCATGCGGCCAGCTCCTCGTCTACACTCGCAAGCATCTAGCCTCTCTCCCGCCACGATCGCGGCGCGAGGGCGGGACGATCTCCGAGACCCGGGAAAAAAAGCCTACCGCCGCGCGACCTCCGCTTTCCCGGCCTCCCGGCCGACCAGCTTCTCCCACAGCCGCCTGACGCCGTTCCGCACCCGCCCGTAGAGCTGCTCGTCGACCCAGCCGACGGCGCGCATCGTGCGCGCGTACGAGACCCGGTCGCCGGGCCACAGCTCGCGCGCCACCTCGTCGTCGGTCTCGCGCACGAGGCACGCCACGCCGTGGACGACCAGGATCAGGTCGTCCACGTACCCGATCCCGGGGATCATCCTGATCGGATCGGGCACCAGGTCGCCGTCCACCCAGACGTACAGCCCGGCGGCCGCCACCTTGAGCTTGGCGCCGCGAGGAACGCGGCGGTCGGCCATCAGCCGCGCCAGGTAGCGCGCGAGCCGGACCGGGTCGCCCCACGGGCTCGATGAGCTCCAGGCCTCGGTCGCCCGTTCGATGTCGGTCGTCGTCACTTCTCGATTCCTCCAATCGTCCTGATCGCCGAATTCGTCCACGAGTACAATGTAACCACTCCTTCGCTCGACCGGTCGAGCGCCTCGTAGAGTATAACGCGTCCATGCAAAAGTTTCTGACAGCGCGAATATCCGCCGCGTCCATCTGGCCGAGCCCCCCGGCTCGCGCATAGAGGGATCCCGTTTTACGCCCTGAGCCCTCCGCGGCGGCGCCAATTCGAGGAGGAGTGACGCAGGGATCGTCGATGAGGGCCGGTCTGAACCCGCATTGTGGGGTTGAGAGGCACTAGTCGAGATCGCCGCTAAGGCGGGAGTCCTCGTGACAGCTGCCGCACGAGTTGGGCATGATGTCGTAGTCGTGCCCCGTCGACGGGTCGGAGCTCAGGAGAAGCGAGCTCTGCGCCGGCCAGACGATGTCGAAGACATGAGAGCCGACGTTGCCCTCTGCGACCGCGCTCATCCCGAAGGCATCCCAATCGAGATGGTACTGCGCGTCGTCGTTGAGATCCTTGAGCTTCCCGATCTTGGGCATGTGACACGATGTGCAACGCCCCACCTGTGATTCTTCGCTCCCCGGAGTGTACAGGGCGAGACCCATTCCGGCCTTCGCCTGCATGTGATCCGCGACATTGTTGGCGACCCTGTTGCGCGCCTGGGACATCTCCATCGCGGTGAAGACCGGCTCTACATCGCTGACGGTAACCGTTCGTCCCGCGTGGATCTGGAGCGCGGCGACGTCATGGAGCGACGTTTCCGCGAACGGCCCATTCTCCGCATGGCAGGCCAGGCACATTGTGTTGTCGGCGTACGAGGTAGAGCCGAACTCGTAGTTCTCGACCTCCATCTTGTCCGGCGCGCCTGCCAGGCTGTGCGGGTTGTGGCACGACGCGCAGGTGAGCTTCTCCCTCGAGTTGTTCGCGTGGACAGACCGCAGCATCTCGGGCAGCTGCTGAGAGTGGGCGCGGCCGTGGGTGCCGTCCGGCCACGTGTGGAACGACCCCTCCGACCACAGGTCGTTGGCCGTCGGCTCGTTGTAGTTGAAGTAGAAGTCTTCCATGTCATAAACACCCGGCACGAAGACGCCGTTGCCCAGGGTATCGATATTCGCCTCATCGAAAGCGTACTTGAAGACGCCCATCGGGTACTGGCTCTTACCCGCGTGCGCGGCGTGACATTGACCGCAGGTCTCGTTCGCTGATCTTGCTGTGAGGTACCGGGGATTGATGATCTTGGTGACGTCACCGGTGGCTGCGTGATCCGAGCCGGGACCGTGGCAACGCTCGCAGGTCACGTTGAGATCCTGATAGTCGTATTCCGTGACAACCGCCTTGTGTGTCGTCGCGCCGTCCACGACATCCTCGTAGGCTATCTGCAAGCCGGTATTGTGACAGCCGGCGCAGTTCCTCGAGAGCGTATTGGTGGGAACACACCAATGATCGGGGGCCTTCTGCCAGAACTTGGGTCCGCCGACATCGGCCGGGGAGAGAAGCGGCGAGCCTACCGGTGTCGCGTCCTGGTAGATGTAGACCGGCATGTAGGCAACGTAGTCCTGCTTGTCGCGTGTTACCGGGATCCCGTTTGCCGTGTAGAAATCGACCAGGTAAGGCACGTCCTCGATTTTTGCGAGGAAGCGCTGTTTCCCTTCGCCGAAGTTGGGGTGTGTATCATCGACAGCGTGATCTGGATCGAGATAACCCTCTCCCCAGTTGCCCTCTCCGCCGATGGTGCCTGCGACGGGAATCCATACCGCATCCACTGGCGCAGGGCTGCAGTCCAGCTCCCCTTCGGTAAGGGATGTCTCGTCCGGTTGTTGGGGATAGAACTTGAAGAGGTAATCGCGGCCGCTCCCGGTGTCCTCGGTACACAGGACCAGATTCACGAGTCCCTCGCCATCGCTCGGGTCCTGTGCCATGAGCAGCAGTCCGCTGGGATCTCTCGGCAAAAACTTGTCGCCGGGCTCGGGCCAGAGTTCCGGGTAGACCATGTGGTCAGTACCTTCGGTGACAAAACGCGCATGAATGGAAGCGGCTGTCCCGTCGAGAATGTCCATGTGCATGCCAGCATGACAGGTCGCGCAAGAGCTTTCGCCGACCCAGCTGGCGGTGTCCGTAGGGCGACCCGACAGAACGATCTGGACCCCGTCGAGAGTCTCGCCACTTTCGACGAGAACAGCTTTTCGAAGGCCACCATCGAGAAAAGTGTCAAAAGGCGCGGCCACGTTCAGGAAGGCATATCCCGGCTCGACGCCCGAAAGGGCGAAGCTACCGTCAGCCGCCGTAGTCGCACTCGCTGTCTGCCCTTCTACGGTCACGGAAGCGCCCTCCACGGCAGACCCATCGGAGTCAACAACGCTGCCCTCGATTGTCGCTGGCGCATCGTCTGACTGCACGAGAGTCAGGGAGATGTTTGTCGTCGAGCCACCAGCCACTCCTGTGACTATCGACGCGGAGCCAACCCCGGCCAGGGTTGCCTCGACCAAGTATGCACCAACTGGGACGTCCACGAGCTCGAACTCGCCTGAGGCGTCGCTCGTGACCAATTCCGTGGTCGGAACCGTTGTTATTTCAACGTCCTCAACCGGATTGCCCCCTTCATCCAAGACGGTGCCGGAAATAGTCCCGGTAGTCGCCGCATCCTGCCCGTCCGCACCGTCTGCGCCATCTGTCCCATCCTCGCCGGGCGCGCCCGCATCCCCCGGAAGGCCGTCCGCGCCATCTTCTGCGCAGTGGATGCACAGGAGCAGCAAGAATTGCAGCAATATCAAGAGTTTGAAATTCATTTTCTTTTTCATTCTCTTTTTCCTTTTTCAGAACTTGTGACACGTACAAAAAAACTTGAGCACGCACAGCGTCATCAGTCCGTTGTGAACAATGTCTATAAACTAGGTTCCCAATAGGTGTCAAGGTCTGATCTGCCCCTCCCCGCGCGCAGACTTGTTCGGTAGTCGTTGCCAGCATCCCCGCCGCCGGAAGGGCCGCCGCCGTCGCACCCGAACGAGCCGAGCGCCGGCGCCGTCAGCAGGACCACCACGATTCTGACCGTGCCGTTCATTCGATCCTCCCCGGGTAGACTGCCCCCTTCTGGCTTCTGGATATCGATGACAGCGCAGGGCATGGAGACGCTCATGTGTCCAGCCTCCAGGAGGAATAGAGCCGAAGCACGACATTCCAGTTCACAGCTTCGATCCCGCCGGCCCTTGCCGACGGGCCGGGCAGGACGCGGCCTTCGGCCTCGATTGGATTTCGTCCCGGGACCGGGAGCTTCATTGTGAGTCGTTCCGTCTCGGGCCGCTTCGTCCCGGCCCTGGCCGGTTGCACTGTCAACAGCAACTCCAGATCTCCGCCCACACGCTGCGGCTTCTTCTCCGCCAAGCCCAGCCAGTGCTCCATCTCCGCGGCCAAGAAGCGCTCGGTCACAGCCTCGGGCTCGGGAGTGATTCCCACTTCGAAGAGATTGACCGACACGATCCTGCCCGACACCCTTTTTCTCACCAGCTCGAAGGCCTTCGGCTCGACGACGGCGTCGGCAAAATGCTTCGCCAGCGGACCGGGATGGCGCAAAATCCCGCGGGCGACCGCGCCCTCCGGCCCGGTGGGATCCCTCAGCACCGAGATCATCCCCGCCCTGCCGGCCAGAAGCGAGCGGGCCCTCTCCAGCTCGCAAGCCCGGCTGTTCTCGTCCGAGACCAGCGCCCAGAAAGAGCCGGGTCTCACCTCGTGGACGAGATCGGGCCGCGCGAGCAGCTCTTCGAGCGAAGCGATCACCTGCCCCGCGACCACGCCGTCCCCACCGGGAGTCCGCATAGCGCGCCGCAGGACCAAGGGAGCCTCGCCCTGCAGCAGATGCGATTGCATGTTCAGCTCGTCGACGAAAGGCTGAAAGCAGGCGACTGCCGAGAGCCCGAAAGCCGCGACGAACACCTCGCCAGCCCGACAGTCGCAACAGACACCAGCTCGAGGCAAGCCACCGCTCATCTCGCCTCCCTTCCAGCTCATCGCCCGCGCTCTTCGACGCCGCCGGGCGAACGGCGAATCGTGCCGAAGAGCCGGCTTCTGTTTACGCCAGCCAGGTATTGTGGCTCATGGGTAGGACAGGCGATGACCGTGCCAGAAAAGCCTGATCCCGCTGCCAGCCAGACGACGTGTGAACAGTGGAGCCGATGTCCGATGGCAGCCGACGGGGCGTGAGGGCCTCACCCCCCTCGGTCCCAGCGGCGAGGTAGATGAGTGCCTTGCCGGCTCCGCCGGGGCGGTGTCTGGTCGTTACTTGTCGGGCGGTGCTTCGATTGTGCCGGCCTTTTATTCGGTTCTAATGTTTATTGCGGAAAAAACGGCTTTTTTCACCCATTTGGGTGAAGTTTTTTGGGTCGGGTTGTGTCATCATGAACGAGATGCGGCGACTCTCGGTCGGGGCGAAGCTCGGGAGATCGGCTCGTCCCGGAGGTTTTTTTCGAGGGTGGTCAGGTTTTGACTGGGGGGTGGGTTAGGGTTGAGTGTCGATGACCTTTTTTTCGAGTCTCTCGCCAGCGGCGGGAAAAAGAAGGGAGATGAAAATGGCAGAAACGATTGATATGGGGACATTGGAGAATGCCGTTTGCGGGAAAGCGGCGGCTTTTCGAGCCGTTGTCAAGATGCAGCCGGCAGGCGGAACGGGGGACAAGGTGTTTCCCCCCACCTACGAAGGAGGAAAGTACGCAGTCGAGGAACGCGTCACCAACGACGGCGAGGTGATCCCGTGCGTGCTCCTAGATTCGGTACAATCTCAGGCAAACCGTATGGAGATCGCCCTGCTCGACGCGGTCAGAGCGGGACGATTCGAGTTGCCCCTGCTCACCGTGACATTCGACCACGAAATCTTGAAGAAGAAGGTCGCCGTGACCAGCCTGGAAGCCCCGCATCGCGTTGCGGACGCCATCTTCCGCGACAGCCTTCTCGACGGTGAGCTGTTTCGACATTCCGAAAAGGGCAAGATCCTCGATTCGGCCGACATCCACCACGCCACAGAGCTGTTCGGTCTGTGCCCGACGGCGCTCCTGTTCGGCATGTGGGACTCGACCGGTCCGCGCGGCGGCTTGGGAGCCAAATTCCAGCGGGCGATCGTCTCGGAGATCATCGGCGTCAACGCCGTTCCCGGCGTCAAGACAAGCAGCCGCATCGACCCTCTCCAGATCACTCTCGGTGCCGGCCCGCTCTACAAGCGGAATTCGCCGGAATCCGGGCGTCCAGACTGGACGTTCGATTCGGAAGAGGCAGAAAAGAAGAAGAACAAGGCGGTAAAACTTGGCAAGGACGGCAAGCCGTCTGAGGCCAACCACGGAAACGTGACGCCTACGATCGCGGACGGCGGCTTCACCATCGGCTGGGCTCAGCAGACAACGACGATCTCGCTCGCGGCGATTCGACGGCTTCGCTTCCCTGGCGATGGCGGGGAGAGCCCCGAAGCTAATTACGAGGCGCGCGCGGTCGTCACCGCGCTCGGGCTCACCGCTTCGACGCTGGCGATCGAGGCGGGGCTCGACCTACGCTCTCGCTGCCAGCTCTTCCCGGCAGAAAAGCCAGTGTGGGAGCTGCTTGACTCTCCCGGAGAAGAGCCGAAGCGATTCACGCTCGGTAGCGATGACGCGGTCGAGCTGTTGAAAAAGGCCGTCGCTGCCGCGCGTAAGGCCGGCCTGCCGTGGGAGGGAGAAATGGAGCTCGAGCCGAGCGACGACCTCCTCCAGCTCCTCGCTAGAAGCCAGGAGCTGAAGGCCGAAGAGGGTACGGAGGGCGAGTGATGCTTGCTCTCGCCATCCGCTACCTCAACGGTTGGGCCATGGCCGCGGCCGACGGCGCCAAGAAGGAGCGCGCCGAGTGGCCGCCTCATCCGGACCGGGTATTCATGGCGCTTTCCGCGGCCTGGTTCGAGACGGGACGCGACCGCGAAGAAGGCGAGGCTCTCGCCTGGCTGGAGAAGCAAGGCCCTCCTTCTGTTAACGCGACGGATGCGTCTCCTCGTTTGTCGAGCGATCGTCGTCGCCCACAGATCGTCACCAGCTACGTGCCCGTGAACGACACGAAGCTCGGAAAAAAAGTTCCCGAGACGTTCGTGATGAAGAAGCTGAAGGATGCTGGTCTCGGGGTGCTTCCAGAGCATCGCTCCAGACAACCCCGCTCGTTTCCGCTGGTCGTTCCGCATAACGACACCGTTCATCTCATCTGGAGGGGCATCGATTGCGGTGAGCACGAACACGCGCTGGCGAGTCTGTGCCGCAAGGTCGTATACGTCGGCCATTCGGCGTCCTTGGTCCAGATGTGGCTCGACGAACGTCCACCCTCTCCCAACCTCGTCCCTGTGGAGGGTATAGCGCGCCATCGGCTGCGCGTGTTCTCACCAGGGAGGCTCGAGCACCTCGAAAAACGCTGCGATAGAGACAACGTGGTTATTCACGCGGACCTGGTGGCGAAGGCCAAGACCTTGAAGGGTAAAAAGAAGAGGGAAATACAAGCGGAGATCAAAGAGCGGTTCGGCGATTCGTCCCCTCGATCGCTTCGTCCCGAGCCCGGGATCTGGCAAGGATACGACTCGCCTCCGCGGTCGGTCGAACCAGAGCCGCCGGGTTCGGTATTCGACCCCCGGCTCGTCATCCTGACTCTCACTGGCCGGCGGTTCTCGGTCGTCTCTACTCTCAAGCTCACCGAGGCCCTTCGTGGAGCGCTGATGTCTTCCTGCCCCCGGCAGCCGCCGCCCGAGTGGCTCTCGGGCCACGACGAGAACGGAAAGCCCTCTAAGAAGCCTCACATGGCGCTCGTCCCGTTGCCTTTCGTGGGTAGTCATCACGCCGACGGCAGGATAATGGGCGCCGCCATCGTCCTCCCCGGAGACCTCGATCCCAAGATTGTCGGCCCGTGCCTCGAGCCGGTTTTGAGAGATGATCACGGGGTTCCGAAGCGCATCCGCTTGTTCAACGGTCGATGGTTCGAGTGTGAAGCGGAGCTAGAAGTCAGGGAGACTCTGCCTTTCAATTTGCGAGCAAGCACATGGACCCGCCCATCGCGAATCTGGACGACAGTTACTCCGGTCGGGTTCGATCGCCACTTTGACGGCCCGGACAAATGGAAGCTCGCCAGGGATAACGTCGCCGATGGTTGCGAGCGGATCGGTCTGCCGCGTCCGTCGGAGGTGATTCTCCAGCCGGTGTCGCTCGCCGAGGGCGCGCCGCACTCTCGGGAGTTCCCCCACCTTCGGCGGAAAAGAGACGGCGGTCGAATCCACCACAGCCATGCTGTGCTCGTCTTCGATGGAGATATCCGTGGGCCGGTAATCGTCGGATCAGGGCGATACCGAGGTTACGGGCTGTTCCGGCCGCTCGGCGAGTCAGGAGATTCAGAATGGATGATTTGACCAACGCCGATTTCGACCGCTTCTTCAAGGAGATGTGGGGATACGAGCCGTTCTCCTGGCAGAGCGAGCTCGCGAGCCGGACACTTTCGGACTGCGATCGGCCATGGCCGGAAGTGATCAAGCTACCCACGGCGTCGGGCAAGACCGCCTGCCTCGATGTGGCCGTCTTCGGACTGGCGGCGAAGGCGGGAAGAAACGACGCCCAGCGTCTTCCTCGGCGGATCTTTTTCGTCGTAGACCGGCGCGTCATAGTAGACGAGGCGTTTGCGCGCGCCGAAAAAATGAAGGCGCGTCTTCTTTCCCCTGAAGGCGGGATCACGCGCGAGGTCGCCGACCGCCTGCGTTCGCTGTCCGGCACCTCGACACCGCTGGAGTGCTACGAGCTGCGGGGCGGCATGTACCGCTCCGACTCGTGGGCACGATCACCGAGGCAACCGACGATTATCGCGTCGACCGTAGACCAGATCGGCTCCCGTCTGCTGTTTCGTACCTACGGCCGGAACTTCAAGACGTGGCCGATCCACGCGGGGCTCGCGGGCAACGACGCGCTCGTTCTTCTGGACGAGGCTCACTGCGCTCAGCCTTTCATGCAGACGCTGCGCTCAGTTGCGACTTACCGAAAGTGGGCGAAGTCTCCGCTCCCGTCGCCGTTCCACGGGGTCGTCATGTCGGCGACGCCGCCCGAGGGTATGGAAGACGTGTTCGTTGACGAGTCCGACGAGCCTCGCAACCCAGATCACCCTTTGGGCAAGCGTCAGCTCGCTTCGAAACCGTCCTCGCTCGCCGTCGTTCCGAAGGCCAAAGGGAAGAAGGCCGTCGAGTTGATGGCAAAAGGCTTGGCGAGGAAGGCGGATGAACTCGCCGAAGGGGATCAAAAGGCCGTGGTCGTCTTCACCAACCGCGTCGCGACTGCACGCGAAACGGCCCGCCTGCTCTCCGTGAAGAAAGAGCAGGACGTGGTCCTGCTCACGGGGCGAATGCGTGCCTTCGACAAGGACGATGTCGTTGCTCGCCGGCTTTCGCTACTCGCGTCTGGAAGCGCCAGCGAACGGGACCTTTCGAGGTCGCTCTTCGTGGTCGCCACCCAGACCTTGGAAGTCGGTGCCGATCTCGACTTCGACGCTCTCGTCACAGAGTGCGCTAGCCTCGACGCATTGCGACAGCGTTTCGGTCGTCTCAACCGCACGGGGCGCGATATCGAGGGCAGCGCGGCGGTGCTAGTGAGAGAAGACCAGTCCGAGTCGAGTGACGACGATCCGGTCTACGGTGGTGCCATCGCCGCGACATGGAAATGGCTGAAGCGCAACGCCGACGAAGAGGAGAGAATCGATTTCCAGATCGCGGGAATGTCAGCGCGCCTGCCCACCGGTGAGGATCTGGCCGAGCTCGAGAGTCCGAAAGCGAACGCTCCTGTCATGCTGCCGGCTCACGTCGACGCCCTGGCGCAAACCTCTCCCGGGCCGTTTCCCTCCCCCGAGATTTCGCTTTTTTTGCACGGCGCGACTCCGGCGTCGGCCGATGTCCAAGTTTGCTGGAGGGCGGACATCGATGTCTCGGATGATGAGAACGCCGCGAAGTCGATCGACGCGCTTTCTCTCTGCCCGCCGGCGGCGGTCGAGTGTCTCGCCGTTCCCATCTGGGTGATGCGTCAGTGGCTCTCTGGAGTGGAGAGTGTGGATCATGGAGCGGACGTTGAGGGAGAGGTACCCCCGGATGAGAAAAAACAGCACACAGATCTGGTGGCCCGGCGGGTCGTCCGATGGCGAGGCCGCGACGAGGCCGATGTCATCACGGAGCCGGGGGAACTGAAACCCGGTGACGCCGTTGTCATACCCGCGTCCTGCGGAGACGCCACGGTTCTGGGAGATCTCGCCCGGGGAGAAGACGGCGCGGTCACCCTGGATTTCGGCGATCGCGCGTTCTTTCAAATTCGTGGAAAGCCTTTACTCCGGCTGCACCCGGAGGTGCTCGAGCAGTGGCCGCGCTGCGAGTCGAAGAGCCTCTTCATGGCGATGTCGGTCGATGGCGACAAACGATGGCTCGAAGATCCGGATGCCCTCGCCGAGGAGGTGGGCGACGCGCTCTTAAGGCTCGAGCGAGACGAAACCGCGTCGGACTGGCTCCGTAGTATCGCGGGGGCGCTCGTTGCAGAGCGACGCCTGGTTCGCAAGGCTGTTCTCCACCCGCTCGGCGGCGTCGTGCTTCGAGGCGACCGAAAGCGACTGGAGGTGGAGACGAGCGCCGCAACGACCGACGAGGACGACGTGGCCGCTTCCGGCACCGTAGACGTCACCTTGAAGAAGCACCTGGATGGCGTGGGGGAGATGGCCCGCACCTTCGCTGAAGGATGCGGTCTGCCCGCCGCGCTCGTCGACGCATTGTCCACCACCGGCAGGCTTCACGATCTCGGCAAGGCCGATCCGCGATTCCAGGCGCTCCTTAGAGCAGGAGACCTTTGGGCATCGGGAGATTTGCTGGCCAAGTCGGGACGCATGCCGCAGAGCCGAGCCGAGTTCGAAAGAGCCCGACGAGCATCTGGTTTCCCCAAAGGAGGTCGGCACGAGTTGCTTTCGGCCAAGCTGATCGAATCAGACCCAACCATGCTTCCCGAGGACGACACGTTGGCAGACCTCGTCCGTCACCTTGTGATGAGCCACCACGGCCACGGCCGGCCTTTCGCGCCCGTCATCGAGGATTCGGATCCGGTTGATACGAACTTCGACTATCGCGGGCACGAGCTCGACGCTCGTTCCGCGACCGGCCTCGAGAACGTCGGGTCGGGTGTGGCGGAGAGATTCTGGAGGCTGGTGCGGCATCACGGCTGGTGGGGGCTCGCGTGGCTGGAGGCGCTCGTCCGCCTGGCGGACCACCGCCGAAGCGAGCAGGAGGAACGAGAGCGAGGAGGCGGCAGATGACCGAATTTTTGTTGAAAGGCCTCGACGGAACCAACCCGCTCGGCTTCCTGGCGGCCGTCGGGACACTGCGAACGTCTGCCACGGCTTGGTCAGACAACAAGGTAAAGATGAGATGGACTGTGAAAGGCGGTAGCTGGCGTCCGGCTCTCGTTTTCGAAAACCTCGATATGTCACAGGACCATTATCTTGACGTTCTCAATTCCGAACTGAAGAAGAAGTTATCTCATTCGGCTTTTGGTTTTGCTGAAAACCTTCCTATCCCGTTTGAGGACTACGCTGAGCAAGCCAATAGTGCGTTTTTTTCCGTCGAGAAGTCTGATCGAGAGTTTGCAGATTTCATTTCTGCTTTTGGATCCGAGGCTGTTGTCGACAAGGATAACCGAATGAGTGATACCGCGTTCAGAGCGCTCGGCGGTGGTCAAACACGATTCTTGAAAACGATGGTTCAACTCGTTGAGGCAACCGAGGCCGATCACCTACGCGAGGCCTTGTTCGAGACCTGGAGCTACAGCGACGACAAGCCGAGCATGCGCTGGGATCCGGCCGACGACCGAAGACACGCGCTTCGCTGGAAGGAGCCGACGAAGGACCCGGTGAAGACGGTCCGAGGGGCAAACCGCTTGGCCATCGAGGCGTTGCCGCTGCACCCGACGATGCCGACGAGTCGACGACTCGAGACGACAGGATTCACCCGCAAGCGCGGAAGGGGAGAGGAATGGAGCTGGCCGCTCTGGGAGCCGCCGGTGACGGTCGATGTCGCGCGCTCGCTGCTTTCGCTGGCGGAGCTGCAAAAAGAACGCCCCGACCGGGGCGAGCTACTGAGGATGGGAATTCGGGAGGTCATGCGTTGTCAGCGGATAACCACCGGCAAGTACCGAAACTTCACGCCGGCTAGGCCTGTTTGAAAATGGTCCCTGGTTCATCCTATCTCCGAGCCCCCGAGCCGGCGGCCAACGCGGCGATCTGCCTCGCCAGGCAGGCGACCTATCTGCTCGACCGGCAGCTTCGTTTTTTGGAGAAGCGCTTCTTGGAGGAAGGCGGCTTCTCCGAGCGGCTCTACCGCGCCCGCTCCGGCGCCCGTCGGCGGAGCTTGCGATGAGAGAGGGAGGAGCAGGACGCATGGGAGGTGGGACGATCGGCGTCGCGCCCGACCGCGCGCGGCTGTTTTCGGACCTCATCGAGGAGCGGCTCGAGGAGCGGCTCCTCGACGTCTTCGGCCGGCGCCTCGATGTCGGCCTCTTCGAGCTGGGCACCTTCGAGGTTGGCGAGATGCTTGCCGTCGGCGATACGTGCCTCGTCGGCTCGCACCTGGACGGGCCGCCCGCCGAGGCGGTGCGCCTCGACGGCGCCGAGCGGCGCGGGCGCATGTTCTTCCCGGCCCGCGCCGGGCGGTGGCGCGCCTTCGCGGTCGCCTGCGTGGTCGACGGGTGCCGCGCCGGGCCCGCGGCCGATCTCATCGTCGTGGCCGGCGGCGTCCGCGCCGCCGCGAAGAACCGGGAGCGCGTCGAGCTCGACTTCCTCCCCGTGGAGTCGGGCACCATGGCCGTCGTGGACGCGGCCGCGCGGGACGAGGATCCGCTCGCAGATCCTGAGCGGGCCTACCGTCTGTGCACCCTGCACCCGTTCGGCTGTGTGGTACCCACCCTCGACGGGGACGGCCTTTTCCCCGTGGTCGTGGAGGCGGCGGCCGGCCGCGCGGTCGGCGCCCACGTGCGCTTTTCACCGCTGCGCTCCCTCGACCCCGAGGCCTTCGAGGACGAAGATGAAGAATGACCCCGGCGCCGGCCCCGTGAACGCGGGGAAGGCCGTCGACACCGAAAGGAGCCGACATGGAGAAAGAAGCCTACCTCGATCCCGGCACCGTCGAGTTGCGCAAGCTGATCGCGGATCACGACATGGGGCGGATCGCGATCCCGGAGTTCCAGCGGCAGTACGTCTGGAAACCCTCCAAGGCGGCCGCCCTCCTCGACTCCCTCTACCGGCGTTTTCCCGTCGGCTCGCTGCTCTTCTGGCGGACTACGGGGGCCGTGGAGCCCAGGAAGAAGCTCGTTTTCAACTTGTCTGAGGCGGAGTGGATCATCGACGGTCAGCAGCGGACGACGACCCTGTCGCGCGTCAAGTCGGGTGAATTGGACATCTGGTTCCACGTTCGCGACGAAATCTTCCGGCGCGGCGCCAAGAAATTCCAAAAGAGCCGTTTATGGTACCCCGTCGCTGACATCTGGAACGACCACGAGCACATGCGGATACAGCAGGGGCTCTCCTGGCTGCCCGAGACTCAGGCCCAGGAATTCGCTCGCAACCTCGACAAGGTGCGGAAGATCCTCGACTACATGATCCCCGTGGTGCGCATGGTCGACCACAGCCACGCCAGCGCCGTGGCCGCCTTCGAGCGGATCAACACCAAGGTCGTCAAGCTCAGCAGGGCGGATCTCGAGAGCGCCAACATCGCCGCGAGGCACACGGCGTTCATCCGAGAGCGGGTGCAGCCGGTCGTGGAGCGCATCCACGACAACGGCTTCGATCGGCTCTCCGTGACGCACCTGTTCCGCGTGTGCGGCTTCGTCGCCCACCCCGACGGGAGGCGCCGGACGCCGCTCCACGACCTTTCGCCCAAGGATGTCCGCTCCGCCTGGAAGCGCACCGAGGCGGGCGTGGACAAGGTGCTCGCGCTGCTCGACGCCGAGCTGGGCATCCGCGACATGCGGCTCGTCTGGTCGGGGCCGTTGCTCGTGCCGGCCGTCGCGCTCCTCGCCACGCGTGGCCCCAAGGATATCGACCACGGCGAGCTCGTGGCCTGGCTGGCCCTCGCGTCGCTTTACCACCGCTACAGCAAGTCCAGCGAGACGGTCATGGAGCAGGATCTCAAGGCATGCCGGAGCGCAGATCCGATCCGCTCACTGCTTAAAAACCTCAAAGAGCACCGATCGGATCTCACCGCCAGGCCGAACGACTTCTCCGGCCGCATCGCCGATCGAGGAGGGCTCTTCGGGCTCTACGTCGCCCTTCGGCACCGCGGCGCGGTGGACTTCTTCAGCCACGGGAAGATTTCGGCGCACAAGGGCATCCACCGGCACCACATCGTGCCCCGCGGGCGCTTCTCTACCGAGGAGCAGCCCAAGGCAGACACCCTCGCCAACGTCGCCTTCGTGCTCGGCGGGACCAACGAGTCCCTCGGCTCCGACGATCCGGCGGTCTACCTGCCCAATCTGACTCCGAAGACCAGGGCGAGTCAGTGCATCCCGGAGGATGAGGGCCTTTGGTCCATGGAGGCGGCTTCGCGCTTCTGGGCGGCTCGGCGGGACCTCGTCGCCGAGGCCTTCAACGAGTTCTTGCGGGAACGCATGACCGCGCGGCGGCTGCGGTAGCCGCGAGGTACGGGAGGACGCGATGAATGAGAACGCCGCCCCCGCGCCCGAGAGTCGGCCTTCGGTCATGAAGAAGGCCGGCCCCGTCCCCGATCTCCTCCCGGCGCGCATGCTCAACGAGCAGGCCTACTGCCCGCGGCTGGCCTACCTGGAGTGGGTGCAAGGCGAGTTCGCCGACAACGCGTTCACCGAGGACGGCCGCGAGCAGCACCGGCGCGTCGACGGGCGCGAGGACGCGCTTTTCGACGGTGACGAGGACGACGGGGCTCCCAAGGTCGCTCGTTCGGTTCTCTTGTCGGCCGAGCGGGCCGGGTTGATCGCCAGGATCGACCTGGTGGAGGTCGAAGGTGGTCGCGCGGTTCCCGTCGACTACAAGCGCGGCTCGCCCCCGGACCTGCCCGAGCGCGCCTACGAGCCCGAGCGCGTCCAGCTCTGCGTCCAGGGGATCATCCTCCGCGAGAACGGCTTCGAGTGCGATCGAGGTCTGCTCTACTTCGCCGAGGCCAGGACGCGCGTGGAGGTCGTGTTCGACGATGCGCTGATCGCGCGCACTTTCGATGTCGCGCGCGGTCTCAGGCTCTCCGCGTCCTCCGGGAGAATCCCGCCGCCGCTCGAGGACAGCCCCAAGTGCAACGGCTGCTCGCTGGTGGGGATCTGCCTTCCGGACGAGACAGGGATGCTGATGGAGCCCGAGGTGGCGACGCGCAGCGAGCCGCGGCGCCTGATCCCGGCCCGCGACGACGCGATGCCGGTCTACGTGCAGGTCCAGGGCGGGTACGTCTCCAAGCACGGCGACGTGCTCGTCATCAAGGAGAAGGGCAAGAAGGTCGCCGAGGCCAGGCTGTTCGAGACCTCCCAGCTCACCGTGATGGGCAACGCCCAGGTCACGACCCAGGCGGTGCAGGAGCTCTGCCGGCGCGGCGTGCCGATCGTCTACACCTCCTCGGGAGGATGGTTCTACGGGATGACGACCGGCGCGATGCACAAGAACGTCGAGCTGCGCCTGAACCAGTACCGTGCCGTCTGCGACGAAGAGCGGAGCCTGGCGCTCGCGCGCCGCTTCGTGGCGACCAAGATCCGCAACTGCCGGACCATGCTCAGGCGCAACGCCGAGAGCGTCGAGAAGGAGACGCTCCGCAGGCTGAAGGAGTCCGCGGCCGGCGCGGAATCGGCCGAATCGATGGGGACTCTTCTCGGGATGGAAGGCACTGCGGCGCGCATCTATTTCGAAGCGTTCCCGGCAATGATCAGGCGATCGGAGCTGGAGTCGATCTTCGATTTCGAAGGTAGAAATCGAAGACCGCCGCGAGACCCGGTAAATGCGATGCTGTCCTTTGCCTACTCTCTGCTGGTCAAGGATCTGGCGGTTACTCTGCGTTCGGTGGGTTTCGATCCGATGCTCGGCTTCTACCACAAGCCGCGTTACGGCCGCCCTTCGCTGGCGCTGGACCTGATGGAGGAGTTCCGGCCGCTGGTCGCCGACTCGACGGTGATCGGCGCGATCAACAACCGCGTCGTGGGACCGGACGATTTCGTCCGCGCCGGGGGCGGCGTCAATCTGAAGCGGCGGGCCAGGCGGGCTTTCATCTCCGCGTACGAGCGGCGGATGGATCAGCTCGTGCGTCATCCCGTGTTCGGCTACCAGATCAGCTACCGGCGCGTGCTGGACGTTCAGGCGCGGCTGCTGGGGCGTTTTCTGGACGGCGAGATACCCGACTACCCCGAGTTCGCGACGAGGTGACCCATGCGGAGCGCTTTCATAGTCAGTTACGATATCTCCAACGACAAGCGGTTGCGCAAGGTCTTCAAGGCGATGCACGGATTCGGCAACCGGGTTCAGTACTCGGTGTTCCGCTGCGAGCTGTCCAAGGCCGACAAGGTGCGGATGATGTCGAAGCTGCGACGCTTGATCCACCACAGCGAGGATCAGATACTCGTCATCGACCTCGGGCCCGCTCCCGGGCGCGGCGAGGAGTGCATCGACTCGCTCGGTCGCAAGTACGAGCCGATCCCGCGCGAGCCTGTCGTCGTCTGAAGCTATGCGGATCTTTGACAACCAGGAAAACGACAAAGGGCTATCGCCGCCGGCCGTTTCGAGCGGTGAGGTGGCGACGAAAACCCCGGGAACGCTCGAAAACTCTCCGGGCCGCCTCCCGAGCGGCCCCGAGAACCACCGTGACCCGAGCAAACGGCCGCGATCGAGCGTTTCTGACGACTCGGAGACGACCGCTCGAAAACGGCCATCGAAGTTCGCGTCGTTCTTGGTAAAATGGACGGCGCTATCTCCGCGGTCAAAAGACCGCGGCCCCATTGAAGCACAAGGATGCCGCAGAGGTACGCAGGCTGCCCGCCGATATCTCCGCGGTCAAAAGACCGCGGCCCCATTGAAGCCAGCTGGATTGTCCCGAGAGACGCCGCAAGCTCCCGCTGATCTCCGCGGTCAAAAGACCGCGGCCCCATTGAAGCGGCTACGCGGCGCGCGTAGTCGCCCGCCTGGGCCGCTATCTCCGCGGTCAAAAGACCGCGGCCCCATTGAAGCGTACTGCGAGCTGTCAGTCTTGATGCTGAGATCGTCGGAATCTCCGCGGTCAAAAGACCGCGGCCCCATTGAAGCCTGAAAAGTTAGACAAACTCGGACAAAAGGGCCGCATCTCCGCGGTCAAAAGACCGCGGCCCCATTGAAGCAAGGAGGAGCCGCGCGTGAGGATCTGGACGAGGCGTCCGCATCTCCGCGGTCAAAAGACCGCGGCCCCATTGAAGCCGCTTCGCGGACTCGCCCTCGAGCGCGGCCAGCAGCGCGATCTCCGCGGTCAAAAGACCGCGGCCCCATTGAAGCCCGTGGAGCAAGGCGTGGCCTGTCGCGGCTCCGGGCACATCTCCGCGGTCAAAAGACCGCGGCCCCATTGAAGCTGAGAAGAGGTTTCAGTGTCGCCTCGCGAAATCTCGCATCTCCGCGGTCAAAAGACCGCGGCCCCATTGAAGCTTCATCGGCGGTCCAGCCCTTAGACCGCAGTCTATTCCGATCTCCGCGGTCAAAAGACCGCGGCCCCATTGAAGCCTCGCGTACCACGTGATGTATCGTGCGGGGGTACTGGATCTCCGCGGTCAAAAGACCGCGGCCCCATTGAAGCACCACCGAGCGCGACAAGGACGACCCCGCAAGCGCATCTCCGCGGTCAAAAGACCGCGGCCCCATTGAAGCATGGGTCGCGTACCAGACAAGGCGATCAACGACGCAGCATCTCCGCGGTCAAAAGACCGCGGCCCCATTGAAGCTGGTGAGTTCACATAACCATAAGAGGCACTATTTATATCTCCGCGGTCAAAAGACCGCGGCCCCATTGAAGCGCGGGAGCCAGATCACGGGGAACCGACTACCGGATATCTCCGCGGTCAAAAGACCGCGGCCCCATTGAAGCG
>CAZHCG010000031.1:0-3348 GCA_964530995.1 uncultured Myxococcales bacterium | reverse complement strand
GGGAACCGACTACCGGATATCTCCGCGGTCAAAAGACCGCGGCCCCATTGAAGCGCCCCGAGGGAGATCGGGTGGTGCCATCCATGACCGGTCATCTCCGCGGTCAAAAGACCGCGGCCCCATTGAAGCATTACTTGTCTGATGCTTACAGTGCGCCTTTTGCATATCTCCGCGGTCAAAAGACCGCGGCCCCATTGAAGCTAAGGATTGGCTAAGGTACGATGTAGGCGTCCGAGCATGAATCTCCGCGGTCAAAAGACCGCGGCCCCATTGAAGCACTGGGATGTGGTCAAAGATTGGAAGTTGGAGAAATGGATCTCCGCGGTCAAAAGACCGCGGCCCCATTGAAGCGATACACAGTACGAACACCGTTCACCCCAACGTCTTTATCTCCGCGGTCAAAAGACCGCGGCCCCATTGAAGCTTGGACCGGGTCGTGTAGACCCGGGTGTATCTCGCGATCTCCGCGGTCAAAAGACCGCGGCCCCATTGAAGCTTGATCAGCAGATTCCGTGCGTGTGCAACGAACTTCCGCATCTCCGCGGTCAAAAGACCGCGGCCCCATTGAAGCGAAGAAAAAGAAGCGGGGACGTCCCGAAAAGGAAACCCCCATCTCCGCGGTCAAAAGACCGCGGCCCCATTGAAGCCAGAGTCAGCGACTGGGCGAGTTGAAAACCAATATCGCATCTCCGCGGTCAAAAGACCGCGGCCCCATTGAAGCACAAGTTTTGGAGCCGCATTCGGACACGTCACACGTACTATCTCCGCGGTCAAAAGACCGCGGCCCCATTGAAGCTCTTAGGAACGATGTGATGTTCATTTTACTCCTCCTTATCTCCGCGGTCAAAAGACCGCGGCCCCATTGAAGCGCGAGCGGTTCGAGGATGACCCGCGCGGGGACGAGAAATCTCCGCGGTCAAAAGACCGCGGCCCCATTGAAGCTCGCGGCGTAGCAGCTCGGCCGCGCAGTATGCCAACGCATCTCCGCGGTCAAAAGACCGCGGCCCCATTGAAGCGATTACTTTTTCCAAAACCATAATCGTCTGGTTAGAATCTCCGCGGTCAAAAGACCGCGGCCCCATTGAAGCGGATTGGTTGCCTCCTGATGCCCGTCCGCCACAACCTCATCTCCGCGGTCAAAAGACCGCGGCCCCATTGAAGCTAGATGTCGGCCACGTTGCCCGCGCCCGCCGTCGCCGATCTCCGCGGTCAAAAGACCGCGGCCCCATTGAAGCGTGCGGGTACAGAAGTACCCCTCACGTCTAGTTTCGCATCTCCGCGGTCAAAAGACCGCGGCCCCATTGAAGCTCCCTATAATAGCGCGGGCAGAGCCTCCCGCACTGCCCGCATCTCCGCGGTCAAAAGACCGCGGCCCCATTGAAGCGCCGAGACCGGCAATGAGCCCGATTGGGCCCGCGGCATCTCCGCGGTCAAAAGACCGCGGCCCCATTGAAGCGTCGCACGCGGGACAGGGACAGTGAGCGTCTCGATATCTCCGCGGTCAAAAGACCGCGGCCCCATTGAAGCTCTCTCCGGACGGCAACCAGTTCGAGGCTTATTGGCATCTCCGCGGTCAAAAGACCGCGGCCCCATTGAAGCACACCTCCGAGCCTTCGGCCCGGTCGGTTTCATGGTATATCTCCGCGGTCAAAAGACCGCGGCCCCATTGAAGCCCGGAACCTGTGCCAGACCTTGTCACCGGTCGGGCATCTCCGCGGTCAAAAGACCGCGGCCCCATTGAAGCACGGCTGCTTATCGCGGCTTTGTCGACGTGGTGGATAGATCTCCGCGGTCAAAAGACCGCGGCCCCATTGAAGCGCACACCGGTTATTCCAGCCGAGGAGCGGTCGCGTCGGCATCTCCGCGGTCAAAAGACCGCGGCCCCATTGAAGCAGCTTTTGCTGGTCCTCGGCTGTCCTCACGTCGTCCAGCTATCTCCGCGGTCAAAAGACCGCGGCCCCATTGAAGCACCGTGAGAGCACGCGCACGAGTACACTCCCGGCTCATCTCCGCGGTCAAAAGACCGCGGCCCCATTGAAGCGAGGTCCACGACTCCGCTTTCGGCCGCCTCGATCCCAATCTCCGCGGTCAAAAGACCGCGGCCCCATTGAAGCATCGAAGCGCACAGAGTACGGCTCGAATGCTGCCCATCTCCGCGGTCAAAAGACCGCGGCCCCATTGAAGCAAGGAAATGCGAGAGAGGCGCGCCGGTCCACGTGTTCATCTCCGCGGTCAAAAGACCGCGGCCCCATTGAAGCTCTGTGGGCTTTTACCGTGGATGAGAATAACAATGTTGTATCTCCGCGGTCAAAAGACCGCGGCCCCATTGAAGCGGGCGCGGACTGAGGTGAAGCGGCTGCGTGCCGCATTGATCTCCGCGGTCAAAAGACCGCGGCCCCATTGAAGCTTCCAGTCGGTCAGCGTGCGGCACAAATCACTCAGCCATCTCCGCGGTCAAAAGACCGCGGCCCCATTGAAGCGCCTCGCTGTCCCCCACCAGCCAGGTTTCCTGTCTCAATCTCCGCGGTCAAAAGACCGCGGCCCCATTGAAGCCATCCTTGCTATTTCCTCTCTCTCTGCCTTTGTCAATATCTCCGCGGTCAAAAGACCGCGGCCCCATTGAAGCACTCAAAGGAGGCTAGACTTATGGCAATTCGAAAGCGAATCTCCGCGGTCAAAAGACCGCGGCCCCATTGAAGCGGTTATGGTGGTGCCTTCGGTGGATTGCTGGCATTGTTATCTCCGCGGTCAAAAGACCGCGGCCCCATTGAAGCTCACTAGTGGAAAGCGATCCGCTCGTTCCGCTTATGTCATCTCCGCGGTCAAAAGACCGCGGCCCCATTGAAGCGGCCTCGGCCAAGGAGCCGAAGCGCCCATCTCGCGGATCTCCGCGGTCAAAAGACCGCGGCCCCATTGAAGCCCGTTGTGAAACCTCGCTTGATGGAACAGCGGCGGCATCTCCGCGGTCAAAAGACCGCGGCCCCATTGAAGCTTCGCGGCAGTGAGGCAGGCTAGCGCATCAACCGGACCATCTCCGCGGTCAAAAGACCGCGGCCCCATTGAAGCAGGGGGTTGGCGTCATGGTTCAATTTCATCCGAGTAGATCTCCGCGGTCAAAAGACCGCGGCCCCATTGAAGCGACATTACTTAAATCCGTTCTTGGGTCAATGGGTCGAATCTCCGCGGTCAAAAGACCGCGGCCCCATTGAAGCGTAACGAAGAACCGTCGGGCTGTGTTCCCCCGACCAAATCTCCGCGGTCAAAAGACCGCGGCCCCATTGAAGCCGAGCGCATCTGTTGCAAAGAAAAGCTGAGAAGCAAATTATATAAAAGCTTGCGGGGCCCCTT